>CAJQGO010000116.1 GCA_905477565.1 uncultured Planctomycetota bacterium | reverse complement strand
GACAAGGTACGTGGACAGGTGACCTTTGCCTGGGAACGGGAACAAGATCACGTCATACAACGAGCTGATGGATCATGTCTTTATCACCTCGCAACTGTTGTTGATGATCATGACATGGAAATTAGTCATATCATTCGAGCAGAAGAACACCTCTCCAACACACCTCGACAGGCCTTTATCTATCAGAGTCTCGGCTACACCTTGCCAACTTTTGCTCACCTGCCACTTGTTGCAGAACCAGGGAGTCGAACAAAGCTCAGCAAGCGTAAACTTGCAAAATATCTTAAAAATCGTGACTTTGCTCAGGTCAATGAGCATGGCATGAAGATCGCAAGCCAGATTGGTCTTGAACCAGAGTCTGATACGTTCAACCCAGTTATTGTCGATTTCTATCGCGACGTTGGCTACCTTCCGTGGGCCGTAGACAATTACCTCACGCTCCTTGGTTGGTCTCTTGATGATCACACCGAGTTCTTTACTCGCAGTCAACTTATTGAGAACTTTTCACTCGAACGTGTGAATAGTTCTCCCGCAAGTTTTGACCCAAAGAAGTTTTGGACGGTCCAGGATCATTACATGCAGCAACTCTCAACTCCCGAGAAACTGGACCTCATGATGCCATTTCTGCTGAAGGCCGGCCTTGTTGACGAGCCGATAACTGATGAAATAAAAGCTCTTGTTGCTCAGATTATTGAAGCATCAGGCGACCGGCTCAAGGTTGCCGGAGACATCCTGACGTACGCCTCTTTTTTCCTTGTGAAAGACTTGGTGTTAGATCCCGCGGCTGTCACTAAACGATTGGCGAAGCCCGGAACTGCAGATCTGCTCAAATGTTTCATTGAACACATTGAAGTCGTTGAGCCATTTCAAACTGAAACGCTTGAATCTGCCCTCAAGTCTGTTGTTGAAAACGCAGGGAAGAAGGTCGGCGATCTTATTCACCCGGTACGTGTGGCCGTAACAGGGACAACAGTTGGGCCTGGGCTCTATGACTGTCTCGTTATTTTAGGTCGTGAAAAATCTCTGGCTCGACTCCGCGCTGCTCTTAAATTCTGTCAGTAAAAGATGCTTTGGTAGGCGCACAGTGCAGGAAACGGGTACAGTTCGATTTCCAGATGAATGGTTTTCTTAGAAAACCAAATCTATGCTTCAAAATTTTTTGATTACGAAGGAGATATGAATGCCGCTGCTTGTCGTTGGAAGTGTAGCCTTTGATTGCGTTGAAACCCCAACAGACAGGCGAGACGATGTCCTCGGGGGCTCTGCTGTATTTTTTTCTTATGCAGCAAGTTTTTTCTCCCCGGTTCGTATGATTGGAGCAGTGGGGGAAGACTGGCCCGCAGAGCATACTTCCATGCTTGAACAAAAGGGGATCGACACATCGGGGCTTCAGATAATTCCCGGTGGCAAGACATTCCGATGGCGAGGCCGATATCTTCCAAACATGAATGACCGCGAAACCATTGAAGTGCATCTGAATGTGCTTGATGAATTCCAACCAAAATTAGGAGCATCGCACCAAGACTGCCGATTTCTCTTTCTGGGAAATGCATCCCCTGCAGTCCAGCTCGACGTTCTTAAGCAAGCAAAGAATGCCGAATTGACTGTTGCGGACACCATGGATCTATGGATCAACATACAAAGAGATGAGCTCGGCGAACTGCTACAAAAAATTGATGGTCTCGTTCTTAATGACGCCGAGGCAAAACTACTTGCAGAGGATGAAAACCTCGTCCGAGCGGGTCACACCATACTGGGAATGGGACCAAAATTTGTCGTCATCAAAAAAGGTGAGCATGGCGCCATGTTCTTTAGTGAGCATGAAATGTATGTCATGCCAGCCTTTCCGACCGAAAAAGTACTCGATCCAACTGGTGCAGGAGACAGTTTTGCCGGAGGCATGATGGGGCACCTTGCCTCTATCGGCCGATTCGACCCTCAGGCGTTGAAGGAAGCCCTTGCCTACGGAACTGTTACGGCCAGCTTTACTGTTGAAGACTTCAGCCTTGACCGACTTGAAAAGCTGGATCGCTCGATGGTTGACCAGCGATTCAAAGAGTACCGACAAATGCTTAGCTTTTGACGATTCTATGGCCGTGCGACAGGAGCCATGCCACCTACAACGTAGAAATCTCGGTTTTTCCACTTGCTAACCCAGTAAAATGCCGATACTATACGCATGTTCACCTTCAGCGTGTGGGGGTGATTGTGCGATGTGGTGCGTGCCCTTCGCTTGGTTGAGATACGCGAATGCAAACGTAATTTATTGCAAAGATTCAAAACTGACCTGTGTGGCGTAGCCGTTTTCCAAAGAATTGGTCACACTTTTGTTTCAATGCCTGTCGTAATGGTGGCATTCGCGCAGAAAGAATCGTTGAAAGGACTCGATAATGATTAGCGCAGTAAAACAATCACCCAAGATACAATCTGGATCGTCATCACAAAAAGAAGGAGCGTCACCACGTATGGCCAAGACGAAGCAAACGAAAGAGAAGGCCGTAGCATCCCAAGCAAGTAGCCGCTCAACAAAAAAGAAAGGTGCGGCAAGTTCAGCTGATGCATTCATCGAAAAGAACCCCATACTTAAGACAGCGGTTGCACAGATTGAAAAAGAGTTTGGTCAAGGCTCTATCATGCCGCTGGGTGCAGATTCAACAGTAGTTGTTCCGGGGATTCCAAGCGGAAGCCTCTCCGTCGACTTAGCACTTGGTGGAAACGGATTTCCACGGGGTCGAATTATCGAAGTCTTTGGTCCCGAGTCGAGTGGCAAAACCACACTCGCTCTTCACGCGGTGGCAGCAGCTCAAGCCAACGGCGGGGTCGCCGCCTTTATCGATGCTGAACATGCGCTCGATCCAAGCTGGGCAAAGAAACTTGGCATAACCCTTGAAACACTGCTCGTCAGCCAGCCAACCAGCGGTGAAGAAGCAATGAACATCACAGAATTGCTTATTAAATCAAATGCCGTTGATGTCATTGTCATTGATTCTGTTGCTGCTCTCGTACCTCAAAAAGAACTCGATGGTGAAATCGGTGATTCTTTCGTAGGGCTCCAAGCTCGACTCATGAGCCAAGCGATGCGGAAACTTACAGGTGCGATAGCCAAAAGTAAGACCTGCGTAATCTTTATTAATCAGATACGTGAAAAAATTGGCGTCATGTTCGGTAGCCCAGAAACAACACCTGGTGGACGAGCCTTGAAGTTCTATTCATCAGCCCGAATAGACGTCCGTCGAATTGGAGCGCTCAAAGATGGTGAAGAAGTTGTTGGGCAACGTGTTCGTGTGAAAGTTGTCAAAAACAAGGTTGCTCCGCCTTTCCGCATTGCAGAGTTTGACATGATGCATGCTGATGGAATCAGTGCGGAAGGTGATCTGATTGATCTCGGGCTGGCTGCCAAGTTGATTGAAAAATCAGGAACGTGGATTCGCTATAACGACTCACACTTGGGGCAGGGACGCGAAAAGGCACGGCTCTATCTCAAAGAGAATCCAGACGTCGCCGAAGAAATTCGCCAAAAAATTGTAACAAGCCGAGAACCTCTCGTGGAAATTGAAAAGGAGGAGAAGGTGTGACCTGAAACACCATTCATGCTCCATCCATTCTGTAGCTACCTTCCTTGAGAAGCCTACTCCCATACACCCCCTCAGGAGACTCTGACTTCTGAGGGGGTTTTTTCGAAGAAATGCTGAACAGGCCGCGTTGGGTGCTCACGGTGCTAGCCAGCATACGAGCAAAAACGACTGGACTGTATCACACT
>CAJQGO010000115.1 GCA_905477565.1 uncultured Planctomycetota bacterium | reverse complement strand
CATTGGACGAATTACAGAAATTGCCAAGGAGCGATCCGCGTCGTTCTGCTCTTTTGAAAAATGGAGCAGTTCACGGTTTCCATCATGGTCATTGGTTGAATCGTCAGCAACGATGGGTCCTTGTACCTCCAGGTAGGCAGCGGCAAGCTCTTAAGTCCCTTCCGCTTCAGTCACTGCAGTTGCCGGTCAATGTCGTTGATTCGTTGACTGAAGTAGGCATTGATTCAATTGGGCAGCTGTTGCGTTTGCCAAGAGTAAGTCTTCAGGAACGCTTTGGATCAATTGTTCCCTTGCAGGTGTCTCGTTTCCTTGGTGATGTGTCAGACCCACTCACGCCATTGCACGGAAGTGAGCTTTTGGTAGCAAGCCACTCATTTGAAATGCCAGTTCTTGGCCGTGATATTGACTTCACGTACTTCCGTACATTGATTGAAAGACTCGTTCGTCAATGTCTTCAGCCACTAGTGAATACAAATCGTGGAGTAAGCAGTCTGCAAGTAAGGCTTGGTGTGAATGAAGGTCATGGCCCAACAGTCATTGAGGTTGGTCTTTATAAACCAACGGTACAAGTGAGGCACCTTGTTGATCTTGTAATGTTGCGACTTGAGAGGGTGCGACTTCCCAGAGAAATTGTTGATGTGTCAATAGAAGCTATGTCAGTAGGTACGTTGCCCTATCGGCAGCAGAATCTTTTTCGTGGGCCAACGCAATCAGACTCATCGCGGTTTGAGATACTTCTTAATCGCCTGGTCAGTCGCTTGGGAAGTGGTGCAGTTGTTGAGCCACGGTTGCTTGCTGATATACAGCCAGAAGTATCATGGGTAGCAGCACCAGTAGTTGGTGTGGTAGGTCTTTCAAAGTCGCATCGTTCAGGCCATCTGCTTGAATCAAGCAGGTCTCACTTTCCAAAGCCTGTTGTAGGACCGAGTCGTCCAACTTTTCTACTTTCCAGTCCGCGTTTGATCGATGTGCCTTCGTTAAGTGCTGATGGACTCCCTGTACGTTTCCGTTGGAAAGGACAGTTCCATGTAGTGATGCGTTCTCGTGGGCCAGAGCGAATTGAAACAGCTTGGTGGCGAGGTCCAACCGTTCGTCGAGACTATTACATCTTTGAAACTGATCGCGGAGGTCGTTTCTGGATGTTCCGTGGCCTTCGGAAACGATCCTGGTTTCTTCATGGAACATATGGATGACGCAAATGAGTCACTTTTGTGTCGTGTTTTGAGGACTTGATCGAACAGGTTATTGACTGAGGAATTGAGGTCGTGAGATGCAGGGTTGTAGCCGCTATGCAGAACTTCACTGCACGACAAATTTTTCATTTTTGCAGGGAGGCTCACACCCAGAGGAATTAGTCTCGCAAGCAGCTTCTCTAGGGTATGCGGCGCTTGCGATAACAGACCGAGCAAGTCTATCTGGTGTCGTACGAGCGCACGCTGCGGCCAAAGAATTTGGTGTTCACCTGATAATAGGTGCTGTTGTAGAGCCAATAGATGCTGCACCGCTTGTTCTATGGGTAACAAACAAGAAGGGGTATGAGAATCTGTGTCGTTTGTTGACAACGGGGCTTTTGAAACAGGATTGTTTGAAGAAATATGGAGAAATTGACGGAAGTGAATTACGAGATCACGATCCCCGGTGTTATCTGACTGCTGATGAGGTGGCTGCTCATGCAGATGGTTTGCTAGCAGGCATTCCGTTATCTCAACTACGTGGGTCTTTCGAATCAGCAACTGTTTCTATTCGTGCATGGCAGGATAGGCTTGGCAAGCGACTCTATGGGTTAGCAGAAATCGCAATGGAAGGAGATGATCAAGAACGTCTGGCGGATTATGCAAGGCTTTCTTATACAACTCATATACCTTTGGTAGCAGCCGGTGATGTTCGCTATCACAGTCGTGATCGCCAGCCACTGCATGATGCTCTTGCTGCAGTGCGATACGGCAGGACGGTTGAGTCAATTCAGGAAAAATTACTGTCGAACGGTGAGCGGCATCTGCAGGATATCAAGCATGTTGTTGAACGTTTTTCTGTCTTGCCAGGTGCGGTAGATCGCACGCTTGAGATTGCCAGCCGTTGTACGTTTTCACTGGATGAGATTTCGTATGAATATCCTCATGCAGTTGTGCCATCTGGTTGGACACCAATAGAGTACTTGAGCAACTTGGCCTGGAAGGGAGCTCGAAAGCGTTATGACAATAGAGTTCCTGAAAAAGTAGCTGGACTTTTGAAGCATGAACTATCGCTTGTTCATGAGCTTGACTATGAGGCGTATTTTCTTACCGTATTTGATTTGGTTCGGTTTGCTCGTCGGCGCGGTATTCTTTGTCAGGGGAGAGGGTCTGCAGCGAATTCAGCTATTTGTTATTGCCTTGGTATTACATCAGTTGATCCTGCTCGGACAAATGTACTTTTTGAACGGTTTGTGAGCCGTGAGCGACAAGAGGCACCTGACATTGACGTTGATTTTGAGCATCACCGACGGGAAGAGGTGTTGCAATATATCTATACAACCTATGGTCGTATGCGTTCGGCAATGACTGCTGAAGTGATCTGTTACCGTTTGCGATCAGCCGTTCGGGATCTGGCAAAAGTACTCGGCTTCTCACTCGATCGAATCAATCAATTATCACGAATACTTGATGTAGGTGATCGTGCAGAGCAGTTGCCTGAAAGATTGGCTGAGTCGGGCATCGATCCACGTAGTGAATCAGGCCAACGACTTATTGCTCTTGTGAATCAATTGATCAGTTTTCCTCGCCATCTTGGGCAGCATGTGGGTGGCATGGTGATAACTCGAGGAGATCTCTGTGAATTAGTGCCGATCCAGCCGGCCAGTATGGATGGCCGTACAGTTATTCAATGGGATAAAAACGATCTTGATGAAATCGGAATATTGAAAGTTGACTGTCTCGCGCTAGGGATGCTCTCAGCCATCCGTCGTGCATTTGATCTTGTGAAACAAGGTGGCGGACCGTGTCTTACACTAGGGACAGTGCCAGCTGAAGATCCGTGTGTTTATGAGATGATTTCTAAGGCAGATACCGTAGGGGTATTTCAGATTGAGAGCCGTGCGCAGCGAAGCATGTTGCCACGTTTGAAGCCAGCCTGTTTTTATGACTTAGTTATAGAAGTAGCCATTGTTCGTCCGGGGCCAATACAGGGGGGCATGGTGCACCCGTATCTTCGGCGACGTCAAGGAAAAGAATCTGTTTGTTATCCGAATCAGGAAATTCGAGAGGTGCTTGAAAAAACACTTGGTGTACCTTTGTTTCAAGAGCAGGCAATGCGGCTTGCGGTAGTGGCTGCAGGATTTACTCCCGGTGAGGCTGATCAACTACGACGAGCAATGGGGGCTTGGCGCCGAACAGGGGTGATTCAGGAATTTCATCAACGGCTAGTAGATGGAATGGTGTCACGGGGGCTTTCGTTGACTTTTGCGGAACAAGTCTTTCAGCAGTTGAAAGGCTTTGGTGAATACGGGTTTCCAGAGTCACACGCCGCTAGCTTTGCATTGTTGGTGTATGTCTCTGCTTGGCTGAAGTTCCATTATCCGGCGGCATTTACGGCTGCACTGCTCGGTAATCAGCCAATGGGTTTTTATGCCCCAGCTCAGCTTGTTCGCGATGCTCAAGAGCATGGCGTGACTGTTTTGCCTGTTTGTGTCCAGAGTAGCGGATGGCATGCAGGACTTGAGACTTCTGGTGAATCCTTGCCTGCTCTTCGACTTGGACTCGAGCAGGTTCATGGGCTTGGCCAAACAAGTGGTTGCCAAATTGAAGAGGCTAGGAATTCAGGTCGATTCAAGAGTATTTATGATCTCACGAAGCGGTGTCAGCTAACACAGTCCCAAGTCCTCTCATTAGCTCGCGCCGGAGCTTTAAAGAGTTTGTCTGGAAGTCGAAGGCAGGCAATATGGAATTCAATGGATCACAAGCCAGAACCAGGGAGTATGCCACTGTTTGAAGGGTTGGCTGGTAATGGTTTTAATGAAACAGAAAGTAGTTTTGATGAGACGGCGGATTTGCCGACGACTTCACCTCTTGAAGAAGTGCTGTCGGACTATCGTGCATCAGGGCTGTCTCTCAAGGCTCATCCACTGCAGTTTATTCGTTCACATCTTATACAGCACGGAGTCGTGACTGCTGCAGGTGCCTGTTCTCGCCCGGAAGGTAGCAGGGTCGCAGTTGTAGGTATTGTGTTGTCGCGTCAGCGTCCAGCGACAGCGAAAGGCACGATTTTTTTGACACTCGAAGATGAAACAGACATTGTTAATGTGGTTGTTCCGAAAGCTGTCTGGCAGCGCTGTGATCCGGAAAATAGACGGGTACCTGTATTAATGGTCAAAGGCCGAATTCAGCGGCGCGGAAAAGTTGTGCATCTTTTGGCAAGGCGTCTGGAAGCCTGGAGTGAGGATGATACGAATGAGCTCTCGCTCATCGATTTACCAAGGATGTCACGGGACTTTTGTTAAGTTGTATTGCGGTGTTTTTGGGCGTCCTTGGCGTTTTCTGTTCTTGTTTTGGTATCGTCACTGCATATCGTACACCGTTTTCAATGCACAAGAAAAATGGCCATGAACTCGTTCAATCAGTCCGCCGTTGTAGAAACTAATTTGCCTTTAGGAAAACCAATTCGTGGCAAAGTTCGGGACTGTTACCGACTGGACGTATCAGATGAACCGCACATGCTCATTGTGAGTACAGATCGAGTGAGTGCTTTTGACTGGGTTTTGCCAACACCCATACCGGGCAAAG
>CAJQGO010000114.1 GCA_905477565.1 uncultured Planctomycetota bacterium | reverse complement strand
CTCGACGCCAACCGCTGCGACCATAAGAGGCCACCCAGCGGCCAGACCAATGCCGAGAATAGCAATAACAACAGCGCCAAGAAGAATAAGAGGCCATAAAACACCAACGACGGCGAGGCCCCAATCAAAACGCATGAGGAGTCCTAGAGCGGCTCCTGGTAGTGCAAGAGCAATCATTCCAAAGAAAACAAAGGTCGCTGAATTAAATGAGGCAGGCCATTTTTTTGTTCCAAAGCGCAATGTTTCTCGAAAACTTGGCTGTTCTTCATCAACGAGCCGCAGTGCAACAAATCGTGCGATGGACGTAGCAAATATGGACCAGACGAGGAGAAACCAGATGCACCGGCATAGACTGCCTGCGAACTGGCGTGAGGTTGCAAGTGGGTTCCAGGGTGTTGAAAGAATATGAAGGAGATCACGCACTGGCGTTGGTAGCCTATCAGCCTGCGCTGAGAGTGCTGGTAAAACGCCTAAGCTAGGTGTTGGATATATTGATCTGGTTTCCTCACTATCTGGAAGTGGGACTTGGTCATTTTGAATTGGCGCGGAAACACTCGCTGGAAAACCAAAAGAGTCGAGGAGAGAAAACCCGGCCCAGGTACCGGCAGATGCGAGTGTGGCAAGAATAAGCACCGTTGGTGCAAATGCCATCCCGGCTGCCTTCAGGAGAATCCACCAGGGAAAGGCTTCACTCCAAATTATTTCATGAATGATCTGGGCGCGACTCGGTGGCTGTGCATTATCTGACATCACGGAACACCAATTGAAAAAAGGAAAGGAATACAAGTTGTTCTGAGGCTGGAAAGACTACCAAACTCTAGGCCCACTCGCATAATTAATACTTTTCAAGAACCCTCAGAGTAACTTTCCCCGTCGTCCTCATCACTCTCTCTGTCCGCATCTGGCACGCTATATGATTCATCCAGCCACCTGCCAAGATCGATATTCTTACAGCGATCACTGCAAAAGGGGGCTGTGACTGTAGCGGGATGCTCAAAAGTCATTCGAAGGTGTACAAGCGCATTACAAATTGGACAGTGTGGCATTGGCTCTTTGATCGTTGCGTCGTTTGATACTAACTGTACAAGCGTAGTTCTCCAAAGAGACCGGTCACTCAGCTGAGGACTGTGATTTGCCTTTGGATTGCTTCGGTCCAGTGTCCTTCTTGGGCGAGTCAGTTTTCTTCGCGGGCGGTTTGTCAGCCGCCGCAGCCTTTTTGTACGATTCGCTCCGGTAATCTGTTTGATAGAAACCAGACCCCTTAAACATGATTGCTCCGCCAGTGCCAATCAAACGTCGTAGTTTCTTTTTTTTACATTCTGGGCATGTTCGTTTGACCGAATCGGTCATCGACTGAAAGAGTTCAAATGCATGGCCACACGCATCACATACGTAGTCATAAGTTGGCATGGTGTCATTTTCCTTGTAAGTAGTCGCGATCGATATTTTCAGCCTTCGACAGAATTATTCATTCGCTGCCACTATCACTTGCGCTGGGCGAACAACCCTGTCGTGGAGAACATATCCACGACTTGTTACCCCAATGACAGTGCCAGGGACAGCACCGTTGCCCGGCTGTTGGGAGATTGCCTCGTGTACTGCTGGGTCAAAGACTTCATTTTCAGTTTTGATCGATTCGCAACCATGGCTTTCAAGGAGCTTCTCTATCTGACTACCCGTCATCCGGAAACCTTCGCGTAAAGTTTCAACGTCTGTGGTTGATTCACTGGCGTCAATAGCTCGTTCGATGTTATCGAGCACAGGCAATATGTCACGTAGGAGATTCATTTCTCCGTAGCGAAGGGCATCTTCTAATTGTCGCTGGCCTCTTTTTCTCACATTTTCGATTTCAGCCTGCGCCCTGAGTGCTCGCTCCTCTGCATCCCTGAGTTGTGTTACAAGTCCGTCGGTTCCAGATTCACCATCCGTCTGGTCGGTATCGCTGACCGGGATGTCATCAATTTCTTCTGGTACGTTTTCGTTCTGCATGGAATGTGTCCTCGAACAGTGCTGGTGTAAATAAAGTTTATTTTTGTGGTTTAGGTGTTGCTTGCCGCCTGATCATCTGGGGTGGTTTCAGCATTCTCCGGCGTAAAATACTCGGCTAGTCGTGTGAGGAAGCTCGACCGTTTTGGGCTTACGTCGGCCTGTTCTTCCTCTGCTAATTCACGAAGAAGTTCTTCGGCACGTTGAGACAGCTTTTTGGGCACTTCTACATGAATATGAACATTGAGATCGCCAACACCGCGGCCCCTTACATCGGGCATTCCTAGTCCACGAATGCGAATGACATCCCCGGGCTGTGTTCCTTTCGGTATCTGGAGAGGCTTTGGTCCATCGAGAGTCGGAGCGTCAGCTGTGGTGCCAAGAGCACATTGGCTAAAGGTAAGAGGGATCTCGCAATGGAGTTCGTGCCCATCACGTGTAAGAAAAGGGTGGTCAGTTATTTCAATGACACAGTAGCAGTCTCCGGGTGGCCCACCATTGGCGCCAGGTTCACCTTCACCGGCGAGACGGACCTGAACATCATTATCAACTCCGGCTGGAATGGTAACCTTGCGTTCAATGGTTACTTCAGTTTGTCCCTGACCACTACAGTCGCCACACTTATCACGGACTATACTTCCTGCGCCACGGCAGGCGGGGCATGTTGTTTGAAGCCGGAAGATCCCAGAACTTTGAAGAACCTGACCTTGGCCACCGCAATAATCACATGCCTGTGGTGACGTTCCAGCTTTCGCACCGTTGCCGCCACAGGTTGTGCATTCCTCATGTCGACGAAAGTGGATCGTCTTGCTTTCACCGCGTGAAGCCTCGAGCAAAGAAAGAGAGACCTCACAAAAGACATCACGGCCTTTTTGAGCTCTTGAAGCCCGGCCGCGACCACCGAACATCCCTCCCCCGCCAAAAAGATCGCCAAATGCTTCGAAGATATCAGAGATATCATTGAATTCATGTTGGCCACCACCACCATTCTGAAGACCAGCATGGCCAAATCGGTCGTAACGCCCTCTGAGCGACTCATCGGAAAGAACTTCGAAGGCACGAGCTGCTTCTTTGAACTGACTGGCAGCAGCGTCATCCCCAGGGTTTTTGTCGGGGTGAAAACGGATTGCCAGTTTTCTGTAGGCCTCTGTTATTTGACCAGAGTTAGCTCGCCGCTCAACGCCTAAGACTTCGTAATAACACCTTTGATCTGCCATCAGGTCATTCCTCCATGCACACAGCAGTGAAGAAAATGTCTTCGGGATTGCTTCGGGGTGCTTGCTGCCATGGTTTCACGTGTCCGTTTGCCATTCACGTGGACGTGATCAGCGGTTCAACAAACTTAACGGACAGAGCCTTCTATTCGCTGTTTTTTTGCATCCTCTTTTTCGAGATTTGTGACAAGAGCTTCGGTTGTGAGCAGTAGTCCAGAGATACTTGCTGCGTTGGTCAAAGCAACACGAACGACTTTGACTGGGTCGATAATGCCTGCCTTAACCATGTCAACATATTCGCCTTTATTTGCGTCATATCCGATGTGAAGATCTTTTTGTGAGACCTCATCAGCGACTACGCCGCCGTCAATGCCGGCGTTCTCTGCAATCTGTCGCAAGGGTGCTTCGAGTGCACCAAGTACAATATCAACACCGATTTTCTCGTCACCTTTTGCCTGTGAACGTGCCTTTTCTACAGCTTCACGGCAACGAACAAGTGCCACGCCTCCACCTGGGACGATACCTTCCTCAACGGCAGCACGCGTAGCGTGAAGGGCGTCTTCGACCCGTGCCTTCTTTTGCTTCATTTCAGCTTCGGTTCCGGCACCTACAGACACGATAGCGACACCACCTGTGAGTTTGGCAAGTCGTTCTTGAAGTTTTTCTCGGTCGTACTCGCTTTCAGTAGCTTCCAACTGATTACGGATTT
>CAJQGO010000113.1 GCA_905477565.1 uncultured Planctomycetota bacterium | reverse complement strand
GCTGAGATTTTTCGCCCAATGAGACCGGCTTTGCCCATGCCTGTTACGACTACACTCCCCGTACAGTTTTGAAGGAGTTCTATCGCCGTACAGAACGACTCATCGAGCATGTCCGCTGCATCAAGAATAGCCGTGGCCTCCGATCGCAGCACCGCAGCAGCCTGCTCAAGCAATGCTTGATTTTTCGATTCAACCACAGTCGTCCTCCAGTCCTGGAATCGTTCACCGACTACTTGGTAAACGAAAGGAGACTATACGACGACTACGGGCGTCACCACAACGCGCATTTCACGGAAAATAGGCTGTTTTGACACCCCGGTACAGGAAAACAATGGCTCCTAACCGTACCGTTTGGCCATTTCATCAAGCGTTATCACAGGTACTTTTCCAGCATTACCGGCTTGACCGAACTGTACCATTCGCTCAGCGCACACCTTTTGCATGGCTGCTCTTGCTGGCTTTAGATAATCCCGTGGATCGAACTTCTCTGGTGATTCGGCAAGAACCTTACGAATTGCACCCGTAATTGCCATTCGGCAATCCGTATCAACATTAATCTTGCGTACACCATGCTTAATGCCTCGCTGAATTTCCTCAACCGGAACACCGTAGGTTTGAGGCATTTTGCCACCATACTTATTGATGATGTCTTGCAACTCTTGAGGCACACTTGATGAACCATGCATGACAAGATGACAATTTGGTAGTTTGGCATGAATTTCCTCAATCCGCTTCATCGCAAGAACATCACCATCAGGCTTACGACTGAATTTGTATGCTCCGTGGCTTGTGCCTATCGCGACTGCAAGCGCATCCACGCCTGTTGCTTCGACAAACCGAGCGGCTTCATCAGGATCTGTCAGTAATTGGTCTTGGGAGAGTACGCCCTCGGCTCCATGCCCGTCCTCAGCCTCACCCTGTCCGCTTTCGAGTGAACCGAGACAGCCAAGTTCTCCCTCAACCGAAACGCCCCGTGAATGAGCTTGCTTTACAACTTCTGTAGTAACCTGAACGTTATAATCGAAGTCAGCAGGAGTCTTTCCATCTTCTTTGAGTGAGCCGTCCATCATCACACTGGTGAAGCCGTTATCGATCGCGCTCTCACACGTTGCTGGTGAATTACCGTGATCTTGATGCATGGCAATTGGTATTCCAGGATATAGCTCTGCTGCTGCGAGCATCAGATGCCGCAAATAATTATCCTGACTGTATGCCCGTGCACCCCGTGAGGCCTGTACAATAACCGGTGAATCTGTCTCTTTTGCCGCCTCCAGAATAGCTTGAATCTGCTCCATATTATTGACGTTAAAAGCAGCCAACCCGTAATCATTTTCAGCAGCGTGATCAAGCAAAATACGCAAAGGAACCAGAGGCATAAGAGAACTCTCCGTCAGGATGGTGAAAGCGAACAATCAGTGACCTATGATCATACGGAATCTTTCGACATGCTAAAATCCCCCCACCAGATATGCCCAAAGCCCAATCACGAGAAATAGGCATGGACTTAAAGCCAACGACTGACCCACTGAGCAGCTTTTTTTACGTAATTGGAGGGTGGATTTGTGTCGGCTTTGCCGTTCTTGGTGCTATTCTTCCCCTCCTTCCAACAACGCCATTTCTTTTGCTGGCCAGTTGGTGTTTTTATCGGGGATCGCCAAGAATTCATGCTTGGCTGCATCGGTCACGGTGGTTTGGACCGACGCTTGATGACTGGCAAGAGTATCGAGGCATTCGGAAAACCGCAAAATATCGGACAATAGCTCTTGTTATAACAGTCGTCATCTGCAGTCTCTTACTCAATAGTCTCCCCTGGTGGCTGAAATATGTGGCTCTCGGCGCCGTCGGTATTGGGCTGTACGTCATTGCCACAGTACCTACCCTGCCTGACGACACGCCTCGGCCTCCGAGAACAATTCTTACAGAGTAATAAGACCCGAAACAAAACATTTGTTGTTCAGAGTCACCCAGACGGTATACAACACATGTCCTCGGGTGGGCAATTTACCTCTGGAATGCATTCATGAAACCGGCACACGGCGTTTGGGCATTGATTCTTTTTTTGATCATTGCGCATCAAGATATTTGGTTTTGGGACGACACCACGTTGGTCTTTGGGTTTCTTCCAGTTGCTCTCGCATACCATGCCTGCATTTCTCTTGCCGCCGCATTTACATGGTATCTCGCAACCCGTTTCTGCTGGCCGTCTGACCAGGCACCGTCAGCCCAAGGAAGGGACACTGCATAATGGCACAACTTCTCATCATCAGTGGTTATCTTTTCCTTCTCCTCCTTCTCGGCATCGGAGCAAGCCGTCTTTTTCGTGGAACAAGCCAAGACTACATGCTGGCCAGCCATTCCATTGGCCCATTCCTTCTCTTGATGTCCATTTTTGGGACAACCATGACTGCCTTTGCCTTGGTTGGCTCGACGGGTGAATCTTTCAAGGAAGGAGTTGGTGTCTACGGCATGCTTGCCAGCTCAAGCGGCATTATTCACTCTCTTTGTTTTCTTCTTCTTGGTGTAAAAGTTTGGGAGCTAGGCAAGAAGTATGAATACCGCACTCAAGTGCAATTCTTTCGTGACCGACTCGAGAGCCGTTGGATTGGCGTTATCCTTTTCCCTGTGCTTGTTGGGCTGGTAATTCCCTACCTCCTCATTGGTGTTATGGCGTCCGGCACTGTCATTAATAAGGTAACCGCAGGATCGATACGAGACGGCCAAGTTGTGGATGGTACGTTTGAGGAGGGGACATTTCCCCAATTTCTCGAACAAGGAAAAAAACCGAAAAGTGAAGAGCCAGCAAGCTTTATGTACGGTTCACAAGGTGGCGTCCCGAAGCCATTAGCTTCGCTTGCCATTTGCGGCATTGTTTTGATTTATGTCTTTCTTGGTGGCATGAGAGGAACAACGTGGGCCAATACATTCCAGACGTTAGTTTTCATGGTCTTAGGTATTGTCACGTTTGTGGTTATTGCGTGGCAGCTTGGTGGACAAGAGAGTTTCTGGGCCAGTTTACAGATGGCAAGCAACTCCATACCTGTTGAAAAACTAACACGAATACACATACCACCGGAGAAATTCCTTACCTACATGTTCGTTCCGCTAAGCGTCGGCATGTTTCCCCATCTTTTTCAACATTGGCTCACTGCACGAAGCGCGGAAAGCTTTAAGCTGCCAATCGTTGCGCATCCATTATTTATTGCCATTGTTTGGGTTCCGTGCGTATTGATTGGCGCATGGGCAACGAGTGATCTCATAGCAATACCTCCACCCGTTGCTGCCAATCCGAATGCTGTCCTGCCTTTCCTTGTGAAACAGTTAGCTGGCCCTGTACTCGGCGGCCTACTGACAGCAGGGATTCTGGCAGCGATTATGTCTTCTCTCGATAGTCAATTTCTTTGTCTTGGAACAATGTTTACAGAGGACGTTGTCCGCCCACTTTGCGGCCAACGAAGTCTGTCTGATCGCCAGCAACTTCTTGTTGCTCGGCTTTTTATTATCGGCATCGTTGTACTGACGTATGGATTGAGCCTCTTTGAACCACGGCGTGTATTCACGCTTGGCGTCTGGTGCTTCAGTGGATTCTCAAGCCTTTTCCCACTTATTTTTGCCGCACTTTACTGGCCTCGTCTGACGAAAGCAGGGGCGTATGCATGCGTTTTAGCTGCTGCAGGCAGTTGGCTATGGCTGTTTCGTGCATCAGAATTTGCCGCGAATCCAAACTTTACAGTGAACATCCCTGTGCCAATAACACTTGACGGAGATGGTTATTGGCAACTCATGCCTGTCGCGGCAATGATTGCCTGTTCGACTGTCGCGATGGTATGTGTTTCAGTAGTTACAAAACCACCGAGCGACGCCACTGTGGAAAGATTCTTTCCGAAAAACAGCTCCTAAATAAGCATCTCGTATCTCAGCCTACGGCCCAATAGAAGGCGGGCACTTTGCGAGAAAGTCACGAGGACCACGAGTTGTGTAGTACGGATAGGCCACTGCACCGCTCGGAGGACCTGGTGGGCATGTTGCACCGTAGTCCGAGCCATCCAACTCGCATTGTTCTTCCGGGGTCAGATGGTGTTTGGCAAGACCACCATATCTCCCAACATGCCTTTGGTGACAACGACCATCGGCGCACGCATTACAGTTTTTTCCAAGGCGGCAAAGGCCGTCTTTGCAGCCACCAGTAGGACAGATGCCACTCTGGCAATCCGCGCATGGTGCTTCGTTACATTGTTCACAACCATCTTCGCAACCCGCTGGACATCCTCCGTAATGGTTGGAATACGGGCCATCGGCGTTAATCAGGAACAGGCGGTCGATCAGCGAACAGCCGCTGGTCATACCCAGAACGGCGACAACAAGCAGGCTGGCGGAAAGATGTCTCATAGCTTCATTATCCCAAGCGTTTTCAACAATCTGGCTCTATACGAGGCAACACACCACGTGCCGCACCAAATAGCCATAACCATTTGATGTTCTTAGGTATCGGTCGAAACGGTTCAACCGATTAAGAAAACCCTGCGGCCTTTCACGCTTTTGGCAAAAACCGCGTTTTTGGCGAAGATTTGAGCACCGAAACGCTCGTGCACCTGCTCTGTCGTGCTACCACGAACGGACTGCTGTAGCACTCAGGCGTCAGCAAAACTGCTTAGGATCAAAGAAATATTCTGGCCGCCA
>CAJQGO010000112.1 GCA_905477565.1 uncultured Planctomycetota bacterium | reverse complement strand
GCCCAAATCACGAGTCAACCTGCGCGACTTTCGAACCGATTACGAAGAGTTCAGCGAGACTCTCCCCGAAGAATATTTCCCAAAGGGTGCAAACTGGTTGATGCTTGGCCCCTCGGGTCCAAGAAGACTTCGATTGTCTATTGAACATCTTGCGCAGCACCGTGGCGGCATCTGCTTTTGCATCGACCTTGACCCACGCTGGGTCATTAAGTTGATCCAAAAGGGATGGATGGAGCATCTGGAAGCCTACAAAGACCACTGTATTGACCAGGCGATCACCGTCCTAGAATCAGGTCACGATATTCGCTGCATGTTCACAACACCAAAACTGCTTGAGGCCTTGGCCATTGCACTTGAAAAGAAAGGGACGACCATACGAGAAGCTGGCATCACAGGTATTTTTTCAGGTGGAACCGAATTTACTCCTCAGTGGACACGATTTGCAGTCGAAGAACTGCTTGATGGTGCTTTCATGACCCCTACCTACGGGAACACCTTGATGGGACTCGCGGCCTCTCGTCCCGTGATTCCCGAAGATGGTTATACGATTGCCTATTATTCACCACAGCCCCGCGCCGTTATCGAGGTCGTTGATTTTGATGACACGAACTCGGTAGTGCCTTACGGCGGAACAGGCCGAGTCAAACTGACAACGCTTACAAAAGAAACATTTGTTCCTGGCTTCCTTGAGCGTGATGAAGGTGAGCGAGAACGCCCATACGCACAGTACCCATGGGATGGTATTAGTGGTGTGCGACCTTTCAGTAAACTAGCTACGGCCACAACAGTCGGGGTTTACTAAAAACTCTACAAGACTATTACCTTTGGGACCATATCTTTGGGAAACCCACACACTTTTTGTTTGTCGCATAAGATTTAGCAGCTCAAGACCTCTCTCTGGTAGGAGAAAACACTATGCACCTCACCGCATTTCGCTTCGGTAAACCATACGAATCACTCGAAAGAAACACATTGGTTCACTTCATGACTGGCGAGCCAGTTGCCGAGGTGAGTCAAGTTGGCGGTGCCATAGTAAGTCGTGATCTTCGAAAAGCCGACAACGCCAGAAAGGCTCTTCTGAAAATTGATCCTGAAGAGATTGTGGAGCGGCTCCAGACAGCCGGGAATCTTTACGCATTAGGGACGGTTGAGGTTGGCGGGGTCAAGCAGTCTCCAGATGACTTTGCCCGCCAGCAGTCGGCAACAACCGGTCTGCCCGAGAGCCTTTGCCACGCAAACATGAAAAAGAATTTGTTTGTGCTATCGAATATGGACCGAATGCTCGACGCACTCTCACGAGGCCTTTCACCGGAGATACTGTGGCAAGGATACGGCACCGAACATCGAGATGTTGTCGTGAGCTACCAGTGCCAGTCTCCAGTCCTTGGGCTTGTTCTTCCGAGTAACTCACCTGGCGTTCACACACTCTGGCTTCCTGTTATCGCGCTTGGTGTTGGTTTATTACTCAAGCCAGGCGGCCAAGAACCGTGGACCCCATATCGAATGGCTGCAGCAATGATTGAAGCAGGTATTCCAGAAGAGGCTATCGGTCTTTATCCTGGTGCCACAGATGTGGGTGCTGCAATCCTTGCGGACTGTGGGCGAAGCATGATTTTTGGATCAGCTAAAACCGTTGAGCAATATCGAGGTAATCCTGCTGTTCAGGTTCATGGACCAGGATTTTCAAAAATCTTGTTGGGGGATGACTGTGTTGATCACTGGCGCGACTACATCGATGTAATGGCTGAGAGTATCGCCGCGAACAGTGGTCGGGGATGCATCAACTGCTCTGCAATATATGCTAGTCGCCACACAGATGAAATTGCCGACGCGCTCGCTGAACGACTGGGAACGCAGGATGTTCGTCCTCCGGATGACCCTGAGGCAACTTTGGCTGCTTTTACAATTCCGGGGGCTGCCAAAGCCATCTGGCAGCAGATCGAGAGCCTCCTCGATGCACCTGGGGTTCGTCACGCGACTGCACCACAGGGCGTGCGATTTGTAGAAGGAGAACGATGTGGATGGCTGCGGCCGACCATTGTCGAATGTGACTCCCCAGACCCTGAAATCGCACGCGCAGAATATATGTTTCCATTCTGCAGTGTCGTGAAGTGCCCCCAAGAAAAAATGTTGGACCGAATTGGTCCTACCCTTGTTGCAACAGCTATCACAAATGACAGTGACTTTCAGCAACAATTGATTCACGCCAACCATATTGATCGTTTAAATTTCGGCCCTCTGCCAACAATAAAGCTCGATTGGTTACAGCCTCATGAAGGCAACATCATCGATTTTCTTTATCGCTCAAGAGCACTTCAAATGGCTTCAACATCAGAGTTGGTCTCTACCGCAACCGCTGCTCCGGCTCAATCAGGCAGATAGATTCATGACACACGAGTCGGAAAAACCGGCTGTGCAGCCGTCATTATTTGCATTCCGCGCAAACACTCGGCTTCTGGTCGGCGATGGAAGCATTGCGAAACTGGGTGACGTGGCTCAAGAACTCGGTGGCAAACGAGTACTGATCGTGAGTGACGCCGGTGTTGTTGCGGCAGGTCATACGATCGCTGGAATAGCATCCCTCAAGGCTTCGGGCTTCGAGACATCGGTTTTCAGTGAATTCACAGAAAACCCGACAACACTCCAGGTCGAAGCTGGCACCGCATTCGCCAAGTCCTTTGGTCCAGACCTCATTGTCGGTCTCGGTGGTGGTAGTTCCATGGACTGCGCAAAGGGAATCAATTTTCTTCTTTGTTGCGGCGGAAAAATGGAAGACTATCGAGGCCGCGGCACAACCGGCCGGCCACTCCTCCCATCAATTGGCTGCCCAACAACTGCAGGCACGGG
>CAJQGO010000111.1 GCA_905477565.1 uncultured Planctomycetota bacterium | reverse complement strand
TCCAAAAGACTTTCAGAAGCCGGGATATTTCCATCTTGAAAATCATCAACTGGCTCAACAACGCCAACACCAAACATCTTTTTCCATAAGCGATTCGCTATTGCCCGTGCAAACTGTCGGTTGTCAGGAGCTGTCAGCCAGGCTGCAAATTGCGTACGGCCGTCGGCGTCTTTATATTGCTCGGGAATCTTTCCCCACAATACTGCGGAATCAACTTTCTGGTTTGGTGCCCCATTATCGTACTGGTAGTCATGAGGCAGTTTGAGTGGTGTGGGCTTGAAGTTGACAGACGTTGCATTCAGCCTGAGAAATTGAACGGTAGCAGTTGAGACCTCCCTTTTCTTGCGGGCTTCGTTGAGTTCCTTCGCGAGTTGCCGCGCGTTTCCTGCCTGCGCCTGCATGCCCATGCCCATCATCGATGACATGCCACCACCAGCCTTGCCAGCAAAAACACGATCACGGGTACCGCTTGTCAATGCAGCAAGTTCGTAAAACTGTTTTTGGGTCCACTTGTCAAAAGGATGATCATGGCATTGGGCACATCCAATTTGTGTACCAAGGAATACACGCACTGTATTGTCGATGTATGGCAGTGCCATGCCTCGATCGCGCAGTTGATAACCGGTTGCTGGGTTGTCCCAGATTTTTCCGTCTGCTGTAAGCATTGAGAATACCCACTCATCGTATGGAGTATTTTCAGCAATCGATTGTTTTACCCAATCCATGTAGGGTTCAAAAACAAGTTTTTGGACGTCAGGCCTTTCTTTAAGACGAAGGATATCTGCCCAGAAGTTGTAGAAATGGCTGACGTAGTCTGGACTGGTCAAGAGATCATCAATGAGATCGATGCGTTTCTGTTTACCAGATTTATCAAGAAATACTTTTGCTTCATCAAGACGAGGAATACGGCCACCAAGCTCTAGATAGGTTCGCCGTACAAACTGTTCATCAGTAAGTGCTTCACTCTGTGTAATGCCAGCGGCAGACCATTCACTCTTCAGGATTGTGTCGATTGCATCGGCTGCATCAGCGACACTCTTCCGAGCAGCAGGCTCTCGGTCAATCTCCTTGACAGAAATGACCGGCTTTTTTGGCTTTTCGATAACAGCTTCTGGTAGTCGAATGGGTGGAGGTGTCCACTGCTTTTGTTTCTGCTTTGCTGCCTGTAATCGTTTTTGCATGGCAGCACGGTTTTGCGCGTGCGTCACATCGGCAATAAAAAATAGTGCAAGAGTAGAGAAGGCAACGAGAAGACTTACTTTCGTCAGCCCTTTGGTTGGCTGTAAGGAACTTTTCAAATGTAACAAAGAGGTCTTCATGCGAACGGTCCTTCCAGATGCCTTTTAAATAACCTGGTGAGCCACAACAGTTTGTGGCTCACCAGTATTCTTCTATTCAAGGAGATAATAGGCAAGAGAGCAACATGGTTTCTAGGTAGAACTGTGCGTCAAATTCCCTAAAAAATCTCACAAATTTACAAATCCTTACTCTTTCTTCTTTTTCTGACCCATTGCAGCAAGGCCAGCTTTCATTTCTTCAAGAGTGACTTTTCCGTCTCCATCTTTATCAAGTCTCTTAAAACGTTTTTCTGCGCCTTCAAGTTGTTTTTCTTTCATGCCCTTCTTGAATTCATCAAGCGTGAGAGCACCATCCCCATCGGCATCTTTCTTTTCAAACATTTTGGCTGGGTCAGGCTTTTTCTTTGCCTTTTCTTCAGCCTTCGCAACGCTGCTCACTGAGACAGACAATGCAAGGCAGGTAAAAGCAACAAGTAAACATGTAGTTACGATTCGCATGGGTCACCTTTCGTTGTAGGAAAATAGGGAACATTGGCAGAGGGAACATTGGCAGATGCTAATTTCCCCAAAGATATCGTATCAAAGAAATCACGCCGCCAAAATGTATCAGAAAGAATCTTTTTTCTGTTCAAGCTCAACATGCCAGTGTTTTTACTTGATGCATACTATTCCGACCTATAATCGACGGTGCTACTGCCCAGATGTTTCGTGTGCACGAAACGCGTCTCGTAATCGGTTGAGACCTTCCTCTAGTAAGGCAGGTGGACAGCCAAAGTTGAGTCGTAGAAATCCTGGACCTCCAAACTCAGGTCCATTCGATGGTCCTATCCCAGCGTTTTCGCACGCTTGTTGTGGTTGGTTTTGGCCAGGACGCTGACGAGCAACCCACTCATTGCAATCGATCCAAAGGAGATAGGTTGCCTGAGGTGGTATGCACGAAATGCCCGGGATGTTTTCAATTGCATCAACGGCAAGTTGCTTGTTGTATTTCAAGACGTCTAGAAGCTTTTGTCGCCAGGGCTCGCCATCCTTCCATGCTGCTTCAGAGGCGGTATAGCCAAGCGGGTTGACCATGGGGACAAGGCCTTCTCCAGCCTGCCGCCATTGTTTTCGAAAATCTTCGTTTGGAACAATGGCTGCAGCGCAGCCGAGACCAGCAATATTCCATGTTTTTGAGGCGGCAACAAATGTTATTGATCGACGTGCTGCCGGATGGTCAAGACTGGCAAATGGAATGTGGCATGAATCATCGAGGATGAGATCATCCCAGATTTCATCACTGACAACGGTCACTCCTCGTCTTTCACACAGGTCTGCAATCCGGAGTAGTTCCTCTCGTGTAATGACTTTGCCAGTGGGGTTGTGCGGATGACACAACCAAAAGATTTTCACATCGGGCGTCATGGCCGCTTCAAGTGATTCCCAATCGATGGTCCACCGTTGTGTATTGGTGTCGGCATGCAAGGGGACACGGACGCTGCGTCGCTCTGCAAGCTTTGGAAGAAAGAGAAATGGCTGGTAAACCGGTGTCAGGGTCAGAATGCCATCACCTGGTTGGGATAAGAGTCGAGCGGTAATTGAAAGTCCTGTCACTATGCCAGGCACGCCAATGACCCATGATGGATCAATCTGCCAGTTATGCTGCTCGCGAAGATGAGTGGTCAGCGTCGTTGCAAAGCCAGGTGTCTCATGCGTGTAGCCAAAGACTGCATGATCCGTTCGTTGGCGTATTGCTTCAAGCACAACATCGGGAGACTTGAAGTCCATATCAGCAACCCAAAACGGGAGAATTTCTTTTCCCGTGGATGTTGTCCTGCCACGATAGCGATCCCATTTTTCTGAACCGGTGTCATGACGATTGGGACACTGAAGAAAATCAGCTGCGAGATCGTTTATCGTAAGGACTGGCTTCTGCATACGCATCATCGTGACGAACCGTGAGAGACATTACTAGGCCGTCTTGTAGAAGAGACTGCTGAGGATGCGGAGTGCCTCTTTTGGGACGTTTTTCCGCAAGCATATTCTCACTTGCTGATTCTTCTGAATGGGTAGACTGCAGAAGAATGTGTTACTCAAATAGTTCCCATGGAAGTAACCCTTCCCATTCTTCTTGTACTAGAGATTTTATTTCATGAAAAACAAACGTTTGTCACGAGTTGTATTTCCGTGCCTTCTCGTGCTCGTGAGTAGTGCGCTTTTCACGGCAGTAGAATCTGCAGAAACGGCGAGCGTTGTAACACACGGCCCGCTGCTTGGTGAGGTGACGAGTTCGAGTGTACGAATATGGGCTCGCACGGATGGACCAGGAACAATTGAGTTTCATTTTGGGAAAGATTCTGCATCGCTCAATGGTATTTCAGAAAGTGTTGAAACAACAGCTGCCCATGACTTCACAGGATGGACCACGCTTCATGGTCTTGATCCAGATACAGAATATGTGGCCAGTGTCTTCATTGATGGGAATCCAGCTGGCGTTCCTGCAACATTTCACACCCTTCCTGCCAGCAATGTTCTGCGTGACCAAAAACATAATCCGCGTGGACTCTTTAATTTCTCTTTCACATTTGGATCCTGTGCAAACCAAAACCCATTACACGGGATTGGTCCAAGCCTGCCGACGTATGCAACATTCCTTGAAAAACACGTCGATGAGGTTGATTTTCAGATCATGAATGGAGACTGGTTGTACGAAGAACTCCGTACAACACCAGTTGACGCATGGGCTGAAAAACAGGGAGTCGATGTTGAGCAGCTGCCGGAGGTTGTTCGTGACATGCCAACGATTGTTGGGGTGTGGGAAAACTACAAACTCTATCTTGATCGAGGGACGAATCTGTCGGCATGGCATAGAAAGGTCCCTGGATTTTTTACGTTTGATGATCATGAATTGGTAAATGATATCTGGGGGGCAGGCAGCACTGGCCGCCGGGACCGTCGAGCGGTGTTTCGTGATATCGGCACCCGGGCATGGCTTGATTATCTCGGCTGGGCGAATCCAGCGGCTTATCCGCACACTGTCCACCATGGTCAGGCGACGCTGACAGCTGACAGCGATGTACTTGTTGATCCAGAAGCAGATTTTACATCACTTCCTCTCGATGAAATGTTGAATCTCCATGTGCACTGGGGAACACCAGAGGCTGGTGTCAATGATCTTCGATATGATGACGATGCGTTCGGTGATCCAAATTCACGCGTGTATGAAATTCGTGAAGTGCTCGACAAACATCGAGTCCGAATTTTTCCGGCACCAGTTGTTGATGGAAAAGTTCATTACTCAATCGGACGTCGCAGCTACGGAAGTTTCCGTGTTGCAAATTGCGAGTTTTTTCTGCTTGATACCCGTGGTGCCAGGCAAATGCACGATACAAGCCGTCCGCACCAGCCGAACCTCACCATGCTCGGAATGGACCAGCGAAAGTGGCTCATGGAGAGTATGGACAAGAGTGACGCAGACTTTTTTTTCGTGGTGTCGTCAGTCCCCTTTATGATTCCCCACAGAGGGGCTGGTGGTTTTGAGGCAGCATCAAACAAAGAGGAAGCTTGGACAGCTTTCCTCGACGAACGCAAAAAGCTGATTGCATTCTGGGATACGCTGAAACGGCCTGTTTTCGTCATGACAGGTGATCTTCATAACAGTTTTGCAATACAGATTACGGATCGTGTCTGGGAGTTCTGTTCCGGGCCACATAATTCAGTCAACCATGTGCCGAGTCTCGATGAAGACAATCGACCAGCGACTGGTATCTATAACTCTGGTGGCCAACCATGTGACATTCGCTGGAGTACCTATGTGCTTGAAGATCTTCCACGATTGCAGCGACTCTATCCGCACTACCTCGTTGTACAAGTCAACAACGTATTTAATATGCCGCAGCAATTAGGTGGCAAAAGACTGGTAGCCTATCCACACCCTCAAGTGATTTTTCAGTACCACGAAGGACGGACGGGCAAAATGGTTTACGCAGAATCAGTTGTGTTGCCACGATAGAAAGATTGGGAAGTGCTTTCGCTCACACTTGTTTCTTTGTGCGATCAGACGCTCTACTTTTTCTTCTTGAAAAGTGGACCATTCCCCTTGCCACGTGAAAGTGTGTAGGCCAGGAGATCGAGCACCTCCTCTTCATTTAATTGATCAAGAAGTCCGGCTGGCATAAGGGACTGATTGGCTGCAAACATCTCTTCAATGTCGTCCCTCTTGATTACAGCAAACTTGGTGGCATCTTCAGGATCCGTGACAACAGTCACGTCGTTTTCACTCTCACTGATAATGCGGCCAGTATAAACCTTGCCCTGTACTGTCTGAATCACATGGGCCTGATACTGATCACTCACAGCCTTGCTCGGCAGAACAATGGCTTCAATGAGATCTTTCATCTTGAAACGGCCAGCTGCCTGTGTCAGGTCAGGTCCAGTGGCCCCGCCGTTACCATCAAAACGATGACAGACAATACACCGGGCCGCCTCAAATGAA
>CAJQGO010000110.1 GCA_905477565.1 uncultured Planctomycetota bacterium | reverse complement strand
GGTGGGGCATTTCCAATCGGAGGACGACGATTGGTTACCTTGGCAAAAACCTTCCATGCATCAAGATATGTGAGGGCATGGCCTCCCAGGATATAGCGACGACCCGTTTGACCTCGTTCGTTCGCAGCTTCAATGCCACTAACAACATCACGAACATCAACAAAATCGTTGGCACCCGGTGGGGCGAGCAGCCCCTTTCCACTGCCAACCTCAAGAAGCATCCGACCACTAGATGGCTTCCAGTCCCACGGTCCAATCATGTAAACAGGGTTCACAATAACAGCATCCAGACCACGTTCAACTTGATCTAAGACAGCAGACTCGGCCATTCTCTTTGTTAATACGTAGGGACACTCAATCATACCTCCAGGAGGAGTTTCTTCATTCGCGGGGGTACCATCTGACCGCAAACCGAGGGCATCAACACTTGAGACATGAATGAATCGAGCTCCAGCAATGCGTGCAATCTTGGAAAGATGAGTCGTCCCCTCTACATTAACTCGATACATCTCATCGTAGTAACGCCAGCCACAGTGAACCATTGCAGCTGAGTGAATGACGAGATCGATTCCATCAACAGCCCTTTGGAGACTACTTGTATCCTCGAGTTGACCAATGATCTTTTGGACCGGAAGTCCTTCCAAGGCTGCAGTAGTCTCACTGTGGCGGGGGCGAACTAACACTTTGACATTCCAGCCAGTATCCAGAAACCTTCTGACAACATTATTGCCAACCAAACCTGTAGCACCTGTAACAAGGCAGGACCGTTTGCTGCCGTCGCGGTATGAGTTGAGGGCATCTGACATGGTTATCAAGATCAAGTGTTCACTGCGTCGATATTCGACGTATGCGGCTTGAAGGGTTTGCAGTAAATAAATTCGGTGAATTGGTGAAGATTCTGTAATTTTGAGTTAAATCGGAAAAAATTCTGAGGCAACTTATACAAAATTTGATTCATTCTGGTTGAAGCTGACATTGACGTTTTCCTCGGGCTTAGCAGAGAATTTGAAGGTAGTACGAACATGTTTTGGGCAATCCCCAAAAGCAGATAAAGCCACTATTAAGAGGGGGTTTGTGTGTCGGCCATTAGCATCGAGACGGTTGTTCATCGTCGTCAGCAGCGCAGGTTTATAGACCTGCCTTGGCAGATATATGCCAGTGATCCCTGCTGGATTCCTCCGCTACGGCGTGCTCAGGAAGAGTTACTAGGGTTTCATCCACATCCGTTCTACGAACGCAATAAGACGCAGTCTTTTTTAGCAACACGTGGTGGTAGGGACGTTGGCCGTATTACAGCCATTGTTAATGTTGGTCATATAGAGCGTTACAAAGAAAACCGCGGTTTCTTTGGCTTCTTTGAATGTGCGGATGATTTAGAGGCGGCTACCCAATTGTTTGATACCGCCAAGAAGTGGTTATCGGATCAGGGTATGACTTCCATACGTGGCCCTGTCAATCCATCTCTGAATTATGAGTGCGGTTTATTAATTGAGGGATTTGCAACTCCACCATTTTTTATGATGACACATAATCGTCCCTATTATGCAGATCTTATTGAAGCGAATGGTTTCAAAAAGATTGAAGACCTCTACGCTTTTTGGGGTGAGATGTCGATGCTCGAAGGTATTGATTCGAAACTTGGCGTAATGGTCGAAGGTGTTAAGGAGCGTTTTGGAGTTTCAGTTCGATCTCTTGATCGAGCAAGGTTTACCGATGAAGTTCGTATGTTTCTTGATATTTATAATACGAGTCTTGCAGGAACATGGGGGTTTGTTCCTCTTTCTCAGGGGGAAGTGAATCACATGGCTGCTCATTTGAAGCACCTGATCGTCCCAGAACTTTCCCTGGTAGCTGAAGTTGATGGCAAGCCTATCGGTACTGTTTTCTGCTTGCTCGATTACAACCCGCGTATCAAAGCCATGAATGGGCGACTTTTTCCTTTTGGCTTTTTAAAATTACTATGGAACAAGTCGGCTATTAAAAGAATGAGAGCAATCAGCACGAATGTCGTTCCGGAGTATCAAGCTTGGGGAGTCGGTCTGGTTCTGCACGCCGCCCTTGTACCGCGACTCTACAATTGGGGCATGAAGGAGGTGGAGTTTTCTTGGGTTTTAGAAAGTAATCATCTTTCGAAGCGAACTCTTGAACGAGGAGGTGCACTCGTAACAAAGAAGTATCGGATTTATCAAGATGATTCGCCGAGTGACGCAAGCGAGACAGAATCAGCGAGATGACTTTATTGGTGTATCGTTCTGAGTCACCAGATTGCTGGATTCACTGCGTTGTAAGAAAACACCACTGGAAATACCACCAATGACCATGGTCCTGTTTCCACGTGTCTGAGGTCGTCGAGCAGACTTGTTCTTCGGCCAGCTACTTCGTCCTTGGCGATGTGCACGTTCCCAGCGCATTGAACCATAGTTCACGCCACCTAGATTAAAGGATCGGTATGGATTTCTGGGGCTGATTGCGTCTGCAGAACGACAGAACGCCGACATGCTAAGTA
This sequence comes from uncultured Planctomycetota bacterium, assembly GCA_905477565.1. Classification (GTDB taxonomy): domain Bacteria; phylum Planctomycetota; class Planctomycetia; order Pirellulales; family UBA1268; genus UBA1268. The sequence continues at coordinate 3,374 of CAJQGO010000110.1, read as the reverse complement.
TCGCTACTGTTAAAAGAGTAAGGAGAATAAACCGTGTCACTTGATTTTCCTCGTTTTATTTGTCCTGACATTTGGATCGCACGCACTAACATGGTTGCAAACAATATGTGGAGATCAAGCTGTTTTGTTGGACCGGGTAGAAATGTGAAGCAGTTATCCATTTCCTGACCGCTTAGGCCTGTACCCAACGGTTTTGTGTGACCGAGACACTCTGGCACGTTGTTTTTTCTTTGTTTTTCGTAGTCCGCGAATGTGATCACCAGACTTTTGCTCTGAAAATGATTGGTTGGCCTCTCGCCTTTTTTTGTTGAGTGCTTCTTGGGGTGGTCGATCTGGGATCAAACTATCGCAGCCAGAACCAATCAGATCTTGTCTCCCAACATGTTCAAGCGCTTTTCGCACTTCAAAATAATTCTCTGGTTTAAAAAATTGAAGCAACGCTTTCTGCATTCTACGATTTCTCAGCCCCTTCGTGACAGTGACAGGTTTTCCTGTCATTGGATCACGGCCTGTGTGATACATGCAGGCTGCAATGTCGAAAGGGCTGGGGATAAAATCTTGGACCTGGTCAGGTCGGTACCCATTCCTTTTCAAGAAAAGAGCCAAGTCAATCATTTCATTAAGCCCGCTCCCAGGATGACTCGCAATAAAGTAGGGAACTGTGTATTGACGTTTGCCTACTCGACGACTTGCCGCACGGAAAGCTTTGTCAAACTCAACATAGTCAGTTGCCGGAGGCTTTTTCATGAGGTCAAGTACATCTGGGTCGGTGTGCTCTGGTGCAACTTTTAGATGCCCGCCCACATGGTGTTCGGCCAATTCCCGCAGATACTCAGGGTCGCGACGCGCTAAATCCATTCGAACACCGCTCGCGACGAGTACCCGTTTTACGCCGGGAATCTCTCGAGTTTCCCGCATGACTTCTTTCAGAGGCCCATGATCAGTTCCAAGAAGTTTGCAAACTGTGGGATGGACGCACGATAGTCGGCGGCACTTCGCCTCAACATCTGGTCGAATACAACGCATTTTGTACATGTTGGCTGTTGGGCCACCAATGTCGGAAACCGTGCCTTTGAAATCAGGTTGGTTTGCGAGTTGTTTTACCTCAGAAAGAATTGACTGCTTTGAACGACTCTGAATAATTCGACCTTCATGGGCTGTAATGGAGCAAAATGTACAGCCTCCAAAGCAGCCTCGCATGATTTGAACACTGTTTTCAACAACTTCAAATGCTGGGATTCTTTTTGTGCCATATCGTGGATGAGGGCGACGAGTGAATGGTAGTGCGTAGACACGATCCATCTCATGTTCTTCAAGCGGCAGAGCCGGAGGATTAATGACTACGGCTTCTCGCCCGTGTCGCTGTACAAGCCTTTTGGCGTTATGAGGATTTGTCTCAAGATGACTTATTCGAGTCATCTCACAAAATGCGTCATTGTCAACCTTGGTTACTTCATACGCCGGAAGTTCACGAGTGCCTTCATCGATAGAAAATGACTCACTTGCTCCAAGGCGATAGGCAACTCCTCGGAGAGTTCTCATCTCTTGAACTGTTTTTCCATCGGCAAAACCCTTTGCGATATCAAGGATTGTTCGTTCGCCCATGCCAAAGGCAAGCATGTCGGCTTTTGAATCGAGGAGAATCGAGCGGCGCACCGTGTCGCTCCAGTAGTCGTAATGAGCGATCCGCCTTAAGCTCGCTTCCACTCCACCGGCAACAATGGGAACACCAGGGAATGCCTCTCGTGAACGTTGACAATACGCTAAGGTTGCTCTGTCAGGGCGCAGTCCAATTTCACCATCTGGTGAATAGGCGTCATCATTTCGGACTTTACGGTTTGCCGTGTAATGATTAATCATCGAGTCCATGTTGCCAGCGGAGATGGCAAAGAAGAGATTCGGTCGACCGAACTGTCTCCAATCATGGCAATTTTGCCAGTTTGGTTGAGCGAGTACGGCAACACGAAACCCCTCCGATTCCAAGAGTCTGGCAAGGAGGCCGTTGGCAAAGCTAGGATGGTCTACGTAGGCGTCTCCTGTAACAAAAACGATGTCCACGCTATCCCATCCCCTGGCAATGACATCTTTTGGGTGCATTGGCAGTGGCGGAGCTGCTGGCGTATTTGTTTGAATAATTGGTAAATTCATTGATGCAGGTAGCCTTGTTGGCGTCGATTGGCTGTACTGAAGTGTACCCTGCTAGAACGGGTTAAGGTTTGACAGTCTCAGGCTGATATATTTGTAGAGACGTCAGGCAAGCGTTTTTGTCTCATAGGTGTTTTTTGACGGGTGGAACGATTGCATGCTTCAATTAGCTCCCAAAGGTGTACTTGTTTTATTGACAGTACTGGTTCTGCAGGCGGTTGACGGTTCTGAGCAAGACGAACGTGTGTCACGAGCAATCGCTCAACTCGGTGCAAGTCAATATGCCGATCGAGAAACTGCCTCAAGGCAGCTCGCTGCAATGGGTGTAATCGCTGTTGATCAGCTGGTGCATGCAGCCCGAGGAAATGACTCAGAGGTCGCTGCACGAGCAGTTGATGCTCTTCGAGCAATGCTTCAGCAGGATGATTCTCAGTTATCAAATAAAGCTGAAGCTGCCCTTGAATCAATCGCAGAGCAAGGGAGCCTGGCGGTGGCTCAGCAGGCAGAAGTAGCTCTCGATTTTTTTGATGCTGCGCAAGCTGTTTCTGCGAGAAAGAAGCTTGAAGAACTTGGAGCGATATTTAGTGATGCCGGTCCTTCCGGACTGCGTGTTGAAATCGCTGAAGACTGGAAGGGTGACAGTCGCTCGTTGAAATTAGTAACACGGCTACAGAAAGTTGTTCATATCAGTTTGTTTGGCCTTCAACTTACGCAAAAAGATGCCGTAACCCTTGGGAGATTACGGGGTGTCGATCGTCTTGATCTATTCGGTGTTGGTCTTTCAGACGATGCGATCAAACAGCTGAAGCAACGGCTCAAAGAGACTGAAATTGATATCCGAAAAGGTGGTAAGTTAGGCATTGCCGGAATGCCTTTGCAGGGGCAGTGCGTCATTGCGGGTATTCAGCCAGGTTCTTCAGCAGAGAAAGCAGGATTGTTGCCGCAAGATGTCATTACGGAAATCAACGGAACGGCAATCAGTGACTTTGGAGCCTGTACTCGCATTATTGGTGAACATAAACCAGGTGAAGAAATTTCTGTAGTTATTGAACGGATGAAACCCGACGGATCAGCGGGTCAATTTCGGAAGGTTGTCGTGTTGGGAGGGTGGTAGGTAGCCAACTTCAGCAAAATATTGAGTTAGCAGTTGAGGACATTGAATTGAATAAACCAGCAGAAGGCCCTCGTGGCAAGCAGAATTACGTCACTGAAGAGGTTGATGTTCGGTG
>CAJQGO010000109.1 GCA_905477565.1 uncultured Planctomycetota bacterium | reverse complement strand
TACATTTCACTTATGGCACGCAGTTGGGCGTTTGATCCAAAAATCAAATCAACACGTGACGCATACCATTCAACGGTGCCTGTTGAACAATTTTTCCCAGCAAAAATTGTGCTGCACTCTGCCGTCTTGTGCCACTCGATATCTTGGCGAAGTAGGGTCGTAAAAAAATCATTGGATAAGGTTCCACAACGCTTTGTGAAAACGCCAAGCTGGGCTTGATCACCTGCGATACTATTAGCTCCGAGAACTCGAAGCCCCCCAACTAGCACTGTCATTTCTTTCGCAGTGAGCGTCAAAAGGTCGGCTTTGTCAAGCAAGAGTTCCTCGGCAGGACGATCGATATGTTTGGCAACGTAATTCCGAAACCCATCAGTCTTTGGTTCGAGCACAGCAAAAGACTCGATGTCAGTCATTTCAACAGTTGCATCAGTCCGTCCAGGATGAAAGGAAACAGTGACTTCACATCCGGCCCGACGTGCAGCTTCTTCAACTGCTGCGCAGCCTCCGAGAACAATCAGATCTGCGAGTGATACCTGTTTGTTACTGTGAGCCGTGGTGTTAAATTCCTGTTGGATATCTTCAAGAGCAGCGAGAACCTGTGCTAATTGAGTTGGGTCATTTACTTCCCAGTCTTTTTGTGGAGAGAGCCGAATGCGTGCGCCGTTGGCACCTCCTCGTTTGTCACTCCCACGAAATGTTGATGCGGCCGCCCATGCCGTACGTACAAGATCTGTGATGGATAAATCTGATGACAGAATACGTTGCTTCAAAACTGAAACATCGTGTTGATCAATTGTTTCATAATCACCATTGGGCACAGGATCTTGCCAGAGTTGAGCTTCGGGAACCTCTGGTCCAAGGAGCCGTGTGACAGGCCCCATATCCCGGTGAGTCAGTTTGTACCAGGCTTTTGCAAATGCATCAGCAAATGCAGCCGGGTTTTCAAGGAAGCGGCGAGAAATCACTTCGTAATCGGGATCAACTCGGAGAGCGAGATCTGTTGTAAACATCATGGGTGCATGGGAACGATTGGGATCGTGTGCATCCGGTACTGTGTTTTGTGCCGACGTTTCCTTGGGTGTCCACTGCCAGGCACCTGCAGGGCTTTTGGTTAATTCCCATTCGTATTGAAACAGGTTTTGCAAATATCCATGTGACCAACGAGCAGGCGTTGAAGTCCATGCACCTTCAAGCCCACTTGTAATTGTGTCGCCGGCGTTCCCTGAACCAAAACTATTTTTCCACCCAAGTCCCTGCTCTTCAATTGACGCACCTTCAGGTGGTGGCCCGAGATGATCTGCAGGTGCAGCGCCGTGTGATTTTCCAAAGCTGTGCCCACCCGCGATGAGTGCGACCGTTTCTTCATCATTCATTGCCATGCGATAGAAGGTCTCTCGAATATCGGATGCTGCTGCCAACGGATCTGGTTTTCCATTTGGACCTTCGGGATTCACATAAATAAGGCCCATCTGTACTGCGGCAAGAGGATTCTCAAGTTGCCGTTCACCGCTGTACCGATTATCACCGAGCCATTCGCTCTCAGGGCCCCAGTAGATATCTTCCGGTGGCTCCCACGCGTCTTCACGACCGCCAGCAAATCCAAAGGTTGAGAATCCCATTGATTCAAGTGCAACGTTTGCAGCAAGAATCATCAGATCAGCCCATGAAATTTCCCCCCCGTATTTTTGTTTGATGGGCCAGAGTAATCGACGAGCTTTATCAAGGTTTGTATTGTCTGGCCAGCTATTGAGAGGTGCAAACCGTTGCGTACCAGCACCTGCACCGCCACGTCCATCAGCTGTTCGGTAGGTTCCGGCACTATGCCAAGCCATACGTATAAACAGTGGTCCGTAGTGACCATAGTCAGCTGGCCACCATTCTTGCGAAGTTGTCATGACTGTCTGGAGATCATTCTTGAGTGCTTGAAAATCAAGACTTTTAAATGCTTCTGCATAATCGAACTCGTGTCCGATCGGTGGAGGTGCTCCAGCATGTGCTTTCAATATTCGGAGATTCAGTTGGTCTGGCCACCAGTCGGCATTCGACAGCGACCCTGCCGCGGTATGACGAGCTTTGGAAGGAGCAACTGGTCCAATGACTGGGCAGCGTGCAGGCATGTTCATCCTCTTTTTACGGGTCTTTCAGAACTTTCGGGTCTCTCGAGCGTTCAATATAACACTCTCAATACGACTGGTAGGGCATATGTGCGTGAACGTGTATCGTTTCAGATCAATATGCAGCAAAAAGATAATGTGTCTGATAAAATCGACTGCATCGTGCCAAGCCCATGTGCTCTATCGGATCTCGAAATGGGTTCGGTCGTATGTGTTTCAGGCTCATGCTGATAGTGAGTGGTGGATACTCAGACAATCTTCAACGAACCCATTTGAAATATGAAGAAAACAAAAAAAGTAGAAGCGAAGACGAAGGGCATGAGTCGTTTGCGATGGATTGTCGGAGGAACGGCATGCGTTGTTGCTGTCGTGACCTTGAGTTGGTCACTGGGCATGTTTGGCACTGCTGAAGATCCTCGTGTCACTGAGATAAAAAATCTACAGCAAGATTTGGCCAAGAAATTCAAGCCGACGCAGGGGCCTATGAGTGCCTCGGATGCAGTTGAGCGTGTTACAGCAATTACGACTGTGATGACAAAGGTTGCTGCATTGCCAGAGGACCTGAGATCAGAAGCGATGCAGCCCGGCAAGAAAATGATGATGGAATCAATGGAGGCAACAGTTAATAACTACTTTGAATTGCCTCAATCTGAAAGAGAGGC
>CAJQGO010000108.1 GCA_905477565.1 uncultured Planctomycetota bacterium | reverse complement strand
ACGCCGAGGTCGTTATTGAAGCCGTCGTGGAACGCATGAATGTCAAGAAACAGGTCTTTCAAGAGCTGGATGAACTGGTCCAGCCAAGTGCCTGTTTGTTGACCAATACGTCGTCGCTCTCTGTGACGGAAATGGCAGAATGCACAAACCGTCCTGACAAAGTCTGTGGTTTTCATTTTTTCAACCCGGTCAGTCGCATGCCGCTGCTGGAAATTATTGTCACAGAAAAAACCAGTGAAGAAACACTCGCCACTGCGGTCGCTTTCGCAAGACAACTTGGCAAAATGGCTATTGTTGTCAAAGACAAAGAGGGCTTCATCGTGAACCGTATCCTGCTGCCCTATATGAACGAAGCGGCGTATCTTTTCGAGGAGGGAATCGACACGAAGCGGCTTGACAATGTTGTCAAGCGATTCGGTATGCCCATGGGTCCGTTGGAACTTGCCGACGAAGTGGGCATCGACGTCGGGCATCACGTTGCCCAAATTCTTGAAGCCGCGTATGGCGACCGCATGCGTGTCCCTACAATCCTGAAGGACGTATACGAGGCGGGAACACTCGGCAAGAAATCCGGCGAGGGCTTCTATATCTACTCGGGCAAGCAAAAAAAAGTCAGCAGCAAACCGCGGAACATGTGTAAAAACGCCACCTTCACGCTCGACGACGACATCACGCGAAAACGTCTAATCTACGTCATGATTAACGAAGCCTCTCGATGTCTTGAAGAAGGCGTTGTTGAGTCCGCCGGCACGATCGATGTGGGCATGATTTACGGCACTGGTTTTCCACCGTTCCGAGGTGGGTTGTTGCGTTATGCGGATTCGGTCGGTGCCAAACAGATCGTTGCAGACCTGAAGGAATTTCAGGAAAGATTCGATCAACATCGATTCGAACCAAGTCAATTGCTGCGAAGTATGGCGAATACAGACGGAACGTTTTACTCCTCGTAAAGCCATACAAATCATACAAACACCAGGTGAAACACAACGGAAAGAAGCAGGTTAATCATGAGTATGTTCGACAAGAGTATTGGCAAGGAAGCACGGGCATCGCTCGAATTTGCTGAGGATTCGCGAGAGACCGAGTGGCTGCACCCAAGCTTTGCCGCGCTGTTGTATCAGGGACAGGTCAAGTGGGATCTGATACATCCGTTTCCACGTCAGACTGACGAAGACAAAAAGATTGGTGACGAATTTATTAAAAAGCTTCAAGCCTATCTTGATGCAAACTACGACGCCGATGAAGTTGACAGGACAGGTGAGATTTCTGAGAGCGTGTTAAAGGGACTTGCAGAACTCGGATGTTTTGCGATGAAGATCCCCACGCAATACAACGGACTCGGGTTAAGCCAGGTCAACTACAATCGGGCCCTGCATCTCACGGGGAGTTACTGTGGCAACCTGACCGCGCTGCTGTCAGCACATCAGAGTATCGGTGTTCCGCAGCCACTGCTTATGTTTGGAACCGACGAGCAGAAGGAAAAGTTTCTTCCACGTTTTCGCGACGGAGCAATTTCTGCGTTCGCGCTAACAGAAGCGAATGCAGGCTCTGATCCACGGGCGATGACAACGGCGGCGACACCAACAGAAGACGGCTCTCATTACATCATCAACGGTGAGAAACTCTGGTGCACGAACGGCACGAAGGCCAACGTGATCGTCGTCATGGCCGTTACGCCACCAAAGATTGTGCGAGGGAAAGAACGCAAGCAGATCACTGCGTTCCTTGTCGAAATGGACACACCAGGTGTCGAAGTTCTGCACCGCTGCAGATTCATGGGTCTGAAGGCGCTCTACAACGGCGTGATTCGTTTTACAGACGTCAAAATCCCAAAAGAGAACATGATACTGGAAGAGGGTGATGGACTGCGTCTCGCACTGAAGACTCTCAATACCGGACGACTATCGATACCAGCAGGTGTAACGGGCAGCAGCAAATGGTGCATGCAGATCAATCGAAAATGGACGAACGAACGCGTGCAGTGGGGACATCCGATTGGAGAACATGAAACGATTGCTGGTAAGCAGGCGAAAATTGCATCGGACACATTCGCGATGGATGCCGTCTGGAAGGCAGCCTCAGCGATGGCGGACAACAAACACTTTGACATTCGGCTGGAAGCAGCAATAGCCAAACTTTTCAACACGGTAGCACACTATGAACTCCTGCAGCAGACGCTTCAGATCCGAGGTGGGCGGGGATTCGAAACAGCGGATTCGCTGCGTGCCCGAGGCGAAGAGGGAATTGCGATTGAACGATTACTAAGAGACTCACGCGTGAATCTTATTTTCGAAGGATCATCGGAGATCATGCATCTGTTCATCGCCCGTGAAGCACTCGATTTTCATCTACAGCATATTGGTGCACTATTCAAACCCGGCGTGTCACTCGGTACCAAGATCGGGGCATTCTTCAAAATGATGAAGGTCTATGCGTTGTGGTATCCAACGCTTTGGATACCGGTGCTGTCGGCCGGAAAATTCGCCATGGAGCCTCGACTGAACCGCCACATGCGAACAGTTGCGAGGCTGAGTAAGAAAATGGCCCGCACGCTATTCCACAAGATGGCGATCCATCAAAAGAAAATGGCAGAGAAGCAATTGCTGATTAACCGCTTCGTGGACATCGGCACGGAACTGTTCATCATGTCAGCTGCATGCTCGTATGCCGACAGCTTGAAGGGCGATGAGCCACATGCGGCAAATGCAGTTGACCTGGCAGACTATTACTGCAAAGAAGCCGTCATCCGCATTGCAAAACTATTCCGTGACATTAGCCGCAACAATGATGCAGCGACGCTCAAACTGAACAAAAGTTTTATGCAAGGGAATTTTGAATGGCTTGAAGATGAGATTGCAAAAAACTGAGAACAAGGACAACCAAAAAAGAAGCAGGGCTGCAGGCTGACAACACGAGATAGCTATGCCTTGTGACTCAACGTGCCACCTGGAATGAACGACTGCAGTAGGTGTCACGAAATTGCTTCGAAACCAGCCCCTCTCGAACCCGACAACTGCGAATCAACATGAACAACACCACTGAAAAGCCTCCTGGCAAGACTCGCGCACAGCTCGCCAAAGGACTTGGCAAAAGTGCGTTTGCGTTTCGTGGGTACAATGCGACGAACCTTGGAAGAACACCGGAATTGCTTCGTCACCCAAAGTATGGACAGATAGTTGAAAAATATCTTCAGCGGGCAAGCGACATCTGCACCGACGTGATGAAGTTTCCAGTCGACCTGATTCAACGAGTGCGACTCGAAAAAGAAGCCACTCTCAAAGAGTACCACGAGTCGATTGCGATTATTGTCGCCGTGGAACTGGCACAGCTTGAAATTCTTGAAACATTCTTCGAGATCTCACTGACCGATGCAAACATGATGTACGGTTTTAGCCTTGGCGAATTGACCGCGTTAAGTGCCGGCGGTGTCTTGACGCTGGATGACGCGCTAAAAATCCCCCTCATGATGTCACGGGACGCGGCTGAACTCGCGGATGACGTCACCCTGTGCGTTTTGTTCTCCCGGTCTGGGAAATTCATTCCACGAAAAAATGTGCATCGGCTTTGCACGGAGATTAATGCTGAGGGGAATGGAGTAATCGGTGTATCAACGTTTCTGGCCCCGAACTCGATGCTGCTGATCGGCCAGAAAGACACTGTTCAGCGACTGAAAGAACGGAAGGGTGAGATCACAACAGAACGCATTTCCGTCAGGTTGAATGATGACAAATGGCCTCCGCTGCATACGCCTATTGTCTGGCAGAGAAACATCACAGATCGTGCTCAGTTTCTAATGCATACGATCGAAGGTGGATTCACCGCCCCCACAACTCCTCTGTTTTCCATGGCGACCGGTGATTTCAGCTATGACGGTGACAACACCCGAGATGTTGTCGCTCAGTGGATTGACAAGCCACAAATGCTTTGGGAAGCCATCGACGCAACACTGGCACGCGGTGTGGAAACGGTCATCCACATTGGTCCACAACCAAACATTATTCCAGCAACGTTCGGCCGACTGGCTGCGAACGTGGCCTTAGTCACAAAAGAACGGCTGCCGATGCATACGCTGTCAAGAATCGTTCAGTACGGCTGGCTGTCTGCCGTACTGCCAAAACGGACGAATCTGCTGCGCGCGCCCAGGATCGTCCATGTGACGCTTGAAGACTGGCTGCTGGAACAGGACATCGAATGAACAAAGCATCGATCAGCCAGAGATAGCTCGTACCATGAACGGTCCTGACAACCCATATACCAACGAGTTCACACGCCTTCTGGCCATCGAAAGCCCGATCATCTGTGGCGCAATGTATCCGTGTTCAAACCCCGAGCTGGTTGCAGCAGCATCTGAGGCGGGTGGGATCGGGATCGTACAACCAATTAGTTTGACGTACGTGTATGGGTACGACTATCGCGCGGGCCTCCGGTACATCCGATCGCTGACTGGCAAACCGATTGGAGTCAACATGCTGGTTGAGGGCAGCAGCAGCACCTATCGGAAACGTCTTGAGGAATGGATGGATATTTCGCTGGAAGAAGACGTCCGGTTCTTTGTTACGGCACTTGGAAATCCACGTTGGGTTGTGGACAAGGCCAGTCAGGTGGGAGGCATTGTTTTCCATGACGCTACCAATGCCACGCATGCAAAGAAAGCACTCGACAATGGCGTTGATGGATTCATCTGCGTCAACAATCGTGCGGGTGGTCATGCTGGTGATCTCACACCTCAGGCTCTTTACAACGAGATTTCGCCATTGGGAATGCCCACAATCTGCGCGGGTGGTGTTGGCGATCGCCATGCATTCCACGAGGCCCTGAAGATTGGCTACCTTGGCGTCCAAATGGGAACTCGCTTCATTGCCAGCAAAGAAGCTGCTGCGCATGACGACTATAAGAATGCGATTATTACCGCCAAGGCAGCGGACATCGTTCTGACCGAAAGAATCTCGGGCGTGCCTGTTTCCGTTATCAATACACCATACATCAAACGACTTGGTCTCAAGGCCGGCTGGCTGGCAAGGCAACTGCTGAAGGGTCGCCGAACCAAACACTGGATGCGTGCGTTCTACGCGATAGTATCGGGCTTGAAACTAAAAAAGGCCAACCTCAGAGGATCAGGCTACAAAGACTTTTTCCAGGCCGGCAAAAGCGTCGAGATGATTGATGATGTCGCGAGCGTTGCTGACATCATGAACGAGTTGCGTGATGGTCATGGCAACTCATAGGAACCACCGTTTACGTCACTCGCTGTATTCATTGCAAATGTTTATTGGGCACGGACAACTGCAAACAAGATGGCATAGTATGCGACAGAGCTATTGACGATTCCACGATACTATCGCCTTCTGGGCGAGGTGTAGCATAGTGTTTATCCGCCGGTTTCAGTGTTTGACGGGACGAGCGTTGCGTTACAACCTTGGCGACGAAGGGTGAGGTCATGACGCGGATCAGGGCACTGTAGTTCAACTGGAACGTCATCTCGTCGCCGATGGAAAGGCGGTTGACTCCGGAATCGACTATGAGATGGTCGCTGCTCGCACCAAGAATCTCGATGTCCAGTGGCGGCCCGAGGCCACTTTGATCGGTGTCCTGGCGTCCGATAGCAAGGATTGTCTGTGAGATCTGTCCCTGCTTCCTGGCTGGTGAATTCACCCCGAATGCGGTTTGGGCGATTTTGCCCCATGGCTGAGATGGCTTGACCTTTGATTCGATCACTTCCGCGATAAGCGTGATGGCATCCGTGTGTAGCCCGTCAATTGGTTGGCGATGAAGTGGCTCGCGACCGAGCAGGATTGATTCACCCAGGCGGAGATCATTGATTCGTCCAGTGTCTGCGCCGCTGATTGCCCATGGCAGGTTGGCAGAGTTCCCACCTGACACGATTTCGAGCCTTAAGCCGAATTCCGCCTCGATGGAGTCCGCGATTGCGGAAAGCTCGGCCATATTTCTGGCGTCGGGTGACACTCCGCTACGGCACGCGAGGTTGGTACCGATACCTTTCAGCGCAATGCCCGGCAAACGAAGGGTCTCGCGCACAGCGTTCTCAAGGTCGTCGGGCATGATGCCTTCACGGAGGTCTCCGAGCTCGACCATCAGTACGACCCCATGCGTCCGTTTCGCTTTTTGCGCGCAGTCCGAGAGCTTGCTGATGACCTGCAACTCAGTGTTGAAGCTTACATCGGTGTGCTTAACGACCCGACTGGCCTGACTGAGCATTGGCGAGCGAATGAGTGTCATCGACGCCGGCACGCCTGCATGCCGCATCGTTTCGATATTCTCGATGCGAGAGTCACCTAAAGTATCCACACCTGCCTCGAGCAGCGTGCCGGCGATTTCGTACGATCCAAGTGTCGCCTTCGTAACGGCCGTAACCGAGATGCCATGAACAGCCAGTCGCTGGACCAGTGTTCGCGCGTTGTGCCAGATTTTATCGAGGTTAATTTCAACTCGTGGCGTTGTCATCTCGCACACACAGTCGACTTTAATCGCGGGAACGCCGAACGGACCATCTCTACCAGACGGCCGTGGGGCCGAGTCAACGCATCCGTGACGGGAATGCCAAGTTCGTACTCATATCGTGTTATGGCGGCGGTGATCTCGTCCTCAGTCATGTTCTCATGGTTGATCGTCAAGCCAATAACCTTTGTGTCAGCGAAGGTCTGGATAAGATTAATCTCCTTGTCAGGCAATGGCATCGCCATCTGGTTGAAATCACAACGTTTGATCCGTCCTGGTGCGTGCTGCAGAATGACTCCGTCTGGGCAGCTACCTCGGAGGATAAAACTTGATGTCGAATAGGCAGGGTGGCTCAACGAGCCTTGTCCTTCAATGATGATCACGTCGGGATTCTCGACTTCAAATGCTTCGACGATAGTGGCTTCCAGCTCACCGGCGCAGAACTGTGAGGGCACGGCGTCAAGTGAGACACCGTAGCTGGCCCCCTGGATCAAACACGTTTGGCCTGTGCCAATCATCACCGTTTTCAGTCCACAATCATTGAGTGCGCGGGTAAGGATGGTGGCGGTGGTGCGTTTCCCTATCGCGCAGTCAGTTCCGAGCACGGCGATGCGAGGGCAGGTGACCTCGGCGATGCGACCACTGAATAGCCGCAGGTCTTTTTTAGGGCGGGGCTTGCGGACATCAAGAATCTTCACATTCTTCGCTGAGCTCGCTGCCTGAAACACTGGGTCGTCATTGAGAAACTCATGGAGACCGTTCACGATGTTCATCCCAAGATCAATCGCCTCGAGCACAAGGCCTCGCTCATGTGACGACAACATGCCACTTGCCGGAGCCATACCAAAAATAAAGTAGTCAGGTAGCACTCCGGCGTGCGACAGTGCATCGGCGAGATCGCGACAGATCGGGATTGATTTTGACTCTTCACCAAGCACCACACCTGCATCGAGACCAGCCTGCTCGCTATCGATGACCGAGATGATTCGGTACTTTTCTGAGTGGCGAACTAACCCATTGGCGGTTTTTCCATCGATGGCGCCGAAGTTGCCTTCGCAGTAGACAACTGCAGTAGCGACTCGCTTCTGCTCATCTTTAGTTCTTAGATGAGGTACGTCGACAGTCGTTGCGCAAGGGAAATCAAAGTGAGTCGCAGAGAATGTGGGTCCGGACAATGGTCGCTCCTCGAGTTGGCTCAGAGGAGGCGACGGGATCGTGCCGACCAGAAATGATCGGAATTCAACGAGTGTCCCACTAAGTTGGATTTCCATCCAAGCTACCACAGGTTGTCATAGTCTGATAGAGCAAGCGACGTACCACTGCCTGGCCAGAGAAAAGAATTGTGAATTTGATTGTTTCCTTGGCAATTAGCCCTAGACTACCTTTAAAGGAAAGCATTCACTCTTTAATGGGAAGCATTCATTTTGTGAAATGAATTTGTTGTGACATTGGCTTTTCATTGAAATACCATGCATGAGATGGTGTGAACCGCAAGGCGAGATGGTTCAGGCGTGTCATCAAAGCCAAGCAACTCTTTGATTCTG
>CAJQGO010000107.1 GCA_905477565.1 uncultured Planctomycetota bacterium | reverse complement strand
AGAAATTCTGTGCATGGAATTTCATCAAGGCATCACCCTGCCGCTCATAAATTTTGTGTGCACTATGTGGCACATCTTGAACGACAAGCTTTTCAAATTTGATGCCGAGCTGGTTGAGGAATTTCATATATTCCAAATTATTTTCGTAGTTAAAGCCTTTTGTTCCGACATGAATGAGAACACGAAGTGGGTACTGCTTCTGCTTCTCGCTACTGGCATACAGGCGAGCCGTGTCGTACGCATTGTAGCCCTCTGCAAACACCACACGATCACTTTCGTGACCGTCATTTTCACTGATTTTTTTCTCCGTTGCGAACCCACCACCACCGGGGGCAGCTGAACAGAAAAGTTCTGGGTGTCGAAACATTATTCTGGCTGTTCCCCGACCGCCTTGACTGAATCCCTCAATGCCACGACCATTGCGTGAAGCAATTGTTCGATATGTTGAATCGATATGAGGAATCAGCTCTTCAATGAAGACGGATTCACCCTGGCCATTTTCTATTTGAGGGTAATCGTAATGACTCATCGGCCCCCCATTGATGAAAACATAGATCATTGGTGGCACACGATTTGATTGGATTGCCTTCTCAATAAATGCTGAAAGCCCTATAGATTTCAGTTCACTGCCGGGCCGTCCACCGTGGAGGTAATAGACAACTGGGTATCTGCTTTTCGTCCGCTCTGATTTTTCATAGTTTGGCGGAAGATAAATACAGTACCCAACATCAGCTCCCATTGACTGGCTTCGAAAGGTCTTGTGCTGAATTGGTACTTCTGCAGATGCTTTTGATGGCTGATTGACCCAACTAAAGGGATCGCTTGATTTTTGTTTTTTCTTTCCTTGGGCCTGAGCTCCTTGATCGGTGCTTCCACTCACTACCAGGAGCAGAACTGCAAGGCCTGCTCGTGCACTTATTCTTGTCATCATCTGATCTTAGTGTCCTGTGAGATTTGCATGCGTACAGCATGCCGCCTTATTTGGATGGTCTTAAATATGTCACATCAACTGGGTCCTGCAACTCACGCTGAAGGACAATAAAACGATCGAATAATTGACTGATTTGGTCGGCGTACTCTGGCTGACCTGCTAAATCGATTGTTTCGTGAGGGTCCTCTTTGACATGATACAGCCGAAGCACTTTGGCGTCGGGATAGATGATCAGTTTCCATCCATCATGCGTAATCGATCGTTGAAGTTTGAGATAACTTCCGTAAATAGACTCATAAGGCTTGGAGGCTGTGTCTGAATTTGTTTGGCCTAAACGAGAAAGCAGACTCTTGAAAAAGACATGTTCCGGCTGGTGTGCTCCAGCCAGTTCAAGTGTTGTTGGCATTACATCCTGGAGATAAATCGGTGTCGGGTCTGTCACACCGCTGGGCACGCCAGGACCAACAACAACAAAAGGCACACGAATCGAGTGGTCATACTGATTTTGTTTCCCAACAAGACCGTGATGACCAACTGAAAGACCATGATCGGCAGTAAAGAAAATCCATGTATTCTCTGCTTTCCCTGATGCATCAAGTGCTTTGAGAATGCGACCAATTTGAGCATCAAGATGCGTCATAATTGCGTAATATTCGCGACGATGCACCGCAACAGCCTGCTCCGTCCTCGGGAATGGGGCAAGCTTTTCATCGCGTAATTGTTTCCCTGCTCCAATTGCTTCTGCATATGGGTACTCAGGTAAAAATGGTTTGGGTATTGCAATCCTTTCGATTGGATAACGATCCAGAAATTCCTGAGGTGACTGCCGGGGATCGTGCGGAGCATTGAATGCCACGTAGAAAAAAGCTGGTTGTTTTCCGGCCTTGGATTCTCCTAGAAAATCAATCGCATCGTCTGCCGTGACCGCACTCCAGTGTCGCCCACCTTCCCAGAATCCACCGAGACTTCTATCTGTTGGGTTCCACGGATCTTTGCCTTGTGCAGGAGGTCTATTGTACGAACTCTTGACGGTGTTCGGCATACCCGGCCTGACGTGTCGGGCAACATCAAAACACTTATCAGCATCTGTTTTGATGTGCCATTTGCCTGTCATGAACGTGCGGTAGCCTGCCTGGCTAAGAAGCTGGGGCCATAGTACCCCTGCCTGCCGCTCTTTATCGGTTGTCTTATAAATATTATTTGCATCCCAGACACTCCGACCTGTAATCAACATCGTACGACTCGCAACACACACTGCACCACTCCAAGAGCCCATGTTGTATGCATGGCTAAAGGTGGTACCGCGATTTACAAGTCGGTCAATATTTGGCGTATCAATATCTGTATGGCCAAATGCTCTGATGGCTTCATAGGTGAGATCATCCGCAAACAGAAATAGAATATTTGGTTGCTCACCTGTTTTATGCTGTGCCGCTAAAAGGACATCACATGTCAAAATACTTGTAAGAAAAATTGCACATGCAAATGCCCGGGACATAGTAACGGTACTGTGACTCATTGTTTTTCTCCTCTGACTCATCTTTCTACCCACGAACACTTGGTATAATTTCTTTTTGATAGAAATGTGCTCCTCGAAATGTGCTTCTCCCTGAAAATCTTACTCTATGCAAAACAACATTCTCTCGGCTCCTCTTAGCATTCTTGTTATTGTCCTGCTTTCATGCATGGATACATCTTTATATGCCGCGGAAAACCTTGTTCTTCCGCTCTGGGAAAACGGCGCGCCTGGCTTTGAAAGTCGGCGTGACGAAGCAGAGGTCGTTGAGAGAGGGAGCGTGACAAATGTGCACAATCCCTCGCTCACCGTGTTCCTTCCAGAACAAGAAAAGGCGAATGGCGTGGGTATTGTCATTGCCCCCGGAGGTGGGCTCAGGAAATTAGGCATGCGTGGTGGTGGCGAAGAACCAGCTCAGTTCCTTGCTGAGCACGGCTTCACTGCCTTTGTCTTGAAGTACCGACTCTCGAGGCAACCCGGACAACCATACAAGTTTGAAGAGCATGTGCTTGCAGATGGTCAACGCGCGATTCGCCTGGTTCGCCATCGGGCTCAAGAATTTCATCTCGATCCAGAAAAAATTGGCATGCTTGGATTTTCTGCTGGGGGTGAGGTCGTTTCAATCACGTGCTATAAGCCAGGCGAAGGAAATCCTGATGCTGCTGACCCAATTGATCGTGAATTTGCAAAACCTGACTTCCAAATGCTTGTGTACCCTGGGCCAGTTGGAATCCCTTCCAAATTACCGATTGACACCCCACCGGCCTTCATGGTTATTGCGGCAGATGATGCACACACAAGTGTTCTTCTGAACCTCATGCACCACTTTCGTGAACTCGATATTGACTACGAAGCGCATATCTTCACCCGTGGCGGACATGGCTTTGGCATGGGAGAACGGTCACAGCGACGGAGTATTCAACATTGGCCAGACCGCATGCTTGATTGGCTCCATGACGAAGTCCTCAATACACTACCCAAATAATCATGTATCAGCTGAACGGTTTCTCGGACCTTTTTAGGCTAGGCATAAAAAACCCTTAACACCACATACTATTTCATGAGTTCAGCGAAGCCCATTTCTGGCATCTTGACCCCTCTGATGGTTCCTCTTTGTGCCAATGGTGAGATTAATGAGCGTGAACTACGACGGTATATTGATTGGCTGATTGATAAAGGAGTGCACGGGCTTTATCCAAATGGATCAACTGGTGAGTTCACACGTTTTACAGCAGAAGAACGACGCCGAATCATCAAAATAGTATGTGACCAGACAGCCGACAGGGTCCCGGTTCTTGCTGGCGCAGCTGAAGCAAATATTCGCGAAACACTTGATGCTTGTAATACGTACCGTGACTTTGGTGCTCGAGCAGTCGCAATCGTCTCACCGTTCTACTACAAGCTTTCACCAGAGAGTGTTTTTGCATACTTCAGGGAAATTGCTCTCAACAGTCCGATTGATGTAACGCTTTATAATATTCCTCTTTTTGCCAGCCCGATTGATAATGAAACAGTCTGCCGATTGGCAGAGTTTGATCGCATTATTGGCATTAAAGATTCTTCTGGTGATCTTGCCAGTATGACCAGAATGATCCAGTCTGTCCGTCCACTTCGTCCAGACTTTCTATTCATGACCGGATGGGATGCGGTACTCGTTCCCATGCTCATGGCTGGCTGTCAGGGAGGCACGCACGCCACGAGTGGAATCGTTCCTGAAATTACACGAGCGATCTATGACCTTACGAAGAAGAGCCACTTTGATGAAGCACTGTCTCTACAGAAACAACTGCTTGAGCTCTTTGATACGATATTTTGTGCTGCTGATTTTCCCGAAGGATTCCGCAGTGCAATAAACCTGCGTGGGTTTGACTTTGGAAAGGGAAGGCAGCCACTAACCGAGAACCAGTCCGCCATGCTGACAACTGCTGCCGAAAAGATCAGACTATTGATTCAACAGATGCTCAACAATCCAGTATTAGCCTAGATTTTAAAACATTCAATTTCCACGTATCACTTGAAGTAGCGACATACATGAAAACCAACGGCTTCCTCGGCATTGATATTGGCACCCAAGGCCTCTCTGTCATCTTCACAGACACCGAATTAAAAATTCTTGCCACTGGAGAAGGCACGTACGACATGGTTCCAGGGCTTGACTCTGGGTGTTATGAACAACAGCCGTGTGATTGGGAGACTGCGATAAAGGACGCGATGACTGATCTGCGCAAAAAAATATCCTCGATGCAGATCGACATGGAAGTTCTAGCAATAGGACTATCAGGGCAGATGCACGGGGAAGTTCTTACGGGGGAAGACGGTGAACCAGTCGGACCAGCGCGGCTTTGGTGTGATGGTAGAAATGAAGACGAAGGCAATGAACTGACAGAGCGTCTGGGAACAAAATGTCCCAAACGTATGACCGCAGTTCGGTGGCTGTGGACAATTCGTAACCAACCCGAAAAGGCTGCCCACGTCAGTCACATGACAACACCTGCCGGCTGGATTGCCTACCGACTAACCGGGTGTTGGTATCTCGGAATTGGAGATGCTGCTGGCATGTTCCCGATTGATCAACAATCACTGACATATAACACACACATGCTGGCTGATTTTGATTCGATCGCAACTGAATCCGCAAAAAAGAGTCTTTCAAACATTACCCTTTCAAAGTTGGGTGATCTTCTTCCATCCGTTAAAAAGGCTGGTGAAGATGGTGGTTCATTGGATGCACATGGCGCAAAACTGCTTGGGCTACCTGAAGGCATTCCAGTTGCACCTGCTGAAGGAGATCAACCGGCGGCACTCGCTGGCTCATTAATTGCAGCCCCTGGCCAGGTTTCAATGAGTTTCGGTACGAGTGTTGTTGCCAACTCAGTTGGTGATCGGGCGTTTGAGGGAATTTCAATTCCTATCGATCACTTCTGTGCACCAGACGGCCGCCCGATCAACATGGTCTGGCTTCGAAATGGAACGACGGCCATGAATATGGCAGTCAGCCTTTTTGGGGGTGACTTCTCCACTATTATGCCACAGGTTCTTCGAGCTGATGCTGACTGTGGTGGTCTCTTGGCACTACCATTCATGGACGATGAACCTGGACTGGGTATTTCCCACGGTGGCACTGCCATGGTGCTGGGACTAGACAATGAGACTGCAACCCCTGGCAATGCTGTGAAAGCCATGCTGCTTGCCACAATTTTTAACTTGCGGCTTGGAAGCTCTCAGCTCGATAAACAAGGATACCCCCGAACCGAGATTATTTTGTCGGGCGGACTTGTAAAAACACCCGAGCTGGGACAACTCGTTGCTGATGCCTTCAATACTCCGGTAACAATTCTTGAAGGAGGTGACGAGGGAACTGCCTGGGGAGCAGTTTTGATGGCAAAATTTCGTTTCGAATCACTGGCTGGTCGCGCAAGTGACTGGACACAGTTCCTCGAAAATCAGAAAACAGGGACACCAACCCAATTTACGCCCCACGTCCAATCCGTAGAAACACTCAACGGCGTATTCGAGCGTTACCAGAAACTGGTGCGCATGCACGGGCAGTTGGAATCAGTCACAAACCAGTGAGACTGTTCTGTACAGCAAGCCAAAAAGGCAACGCTGCCTGCACTAATTTGCAGCGGGATACAGAACTATCCTGCGAACATCTGCAACAGATTCTCCCGGCACATGAAGGGCAGTAAGCCGCAACTGAGTCTCGCCTGCTTCGAGCTTTATATCACCAAGAGAGAGCACGTGAAACGGCTTTACATAACTTTCACTGCCGCGATCAACACGGTCTTCACCAGTGTTCAGCGGTGGATCCCACGGTGTCGTAACGCTTGTCGTGATTCGGTTTTCACCACAGGAAAGCTGGATCGTCGACCCAACATCTTCTGCAGGACATGTGTACCAGATTTTTGCAGTATAGGTGCCTGTATTGAGGACATCCACATCCCATACCAGCGAGTCCTCTGTGTTCTTCCATCCTGTAAAGAATGAACAATTTGGTGCGCGTCCACTATGCACAACACCCCCTTCTCCATACCCGTCCCGCGCTGGAAGTTCGGTCAGAGGTGCACCAGCATACCCAACAGGAAAACGTTCGACGTCCGGCTGCGGCATACGATCGAGAATATCTTTTTTCCAGTCGTCAGCAATTGTTTTTAGTCGCTCTCTTTCCTCCGGCTGCTCTTTGGAGATGTCCCGCTTCTGACCAATGTCAGTGAGCATATCGTAAAGACGTCCTTTGTCATCAAGGCGAAAACGCTGCGTGCGTATACTTATTCGACCACGCTGAGAAGCAACCATGTGCCTCCGACCAAGCTCTAAGCCCAGCTCCTTTGACTTCGATTGCTCTGCTGTATCTTTTTTGAGCATCGCTGTCAGATCGATTCCATCAAGTGGTTTTGGGGAGCTCAACTGCACACCAGTAAGACCTGCAAGGGTAGGCAATAAATCAATTGCTCCGGTGATCTGAGGGAGCCGCACACCAGAGGCAATCTGACCTGGATATCTGATACAGCAGATGCTTCGTGTACCACCATCATCTGTCGATCCTTTCTTGCCTCGCATACCACCGCACCAGCGTTGACTATTTGGACCGTTATCTGAAAAGAAGACAACAATGGTTTCACGTGATACTCCTGCTGCATCAATTGCCGCCAGAATTCGACCAACATTTTTGTCGAGATTTTCAACCATCGCCAAAGCAGCCCGTGTAAAGACTGGGTTTTCTTTATTGACGTCTGGCCCCCTTTGCAGGAGCGGTCGCTCTGCAAATCGGCTCCAATCAGCATCCGGAATACACATTGGCGAATGGGGCGTGTTGAACGCGACGTAGCAGAGGACTGGCTTGGCAGCCGAACTTTTTACGTGATTACTGAAAAAACTGATTGCCTTTGTAGTGATGTCATCAGTGATATATCCCTCACCCTCTTCAAAGACCGTGTTGTGTTGCATTGGTGGATTGAAATAATCACCCCAATGCCCTTCCGTAAACCCATAGAAGGTATCGAACCCACGTGCCAATGGATGGTATGGCCACTGTGTGCCATTGTGCCATTTCCCAAAACACCCCGTAACGTACCCGGC
>CAJQGO010000106.1 GCA_905477565.1 uncultured Planctomycetota bacterium | reverse complement strand
AATGGACGTCGCCGAATGTGCCGACACCGCAGGACTGGGTGCTGGTGATGGCAAAGGCCACAACGAAACAACATTCAGAATCCAAGGACTAAAAGATGACGAAACGATGGACAGCCTATGCCGCGGTCTTGGCGACGGCGCTGCTGGCGGGGTGTGGAGGCACAAGTGATGAGAAGACGATCACCTTGGGGCTTTCCTATGACTCCCTTGAGTCCGCTTGGTTGGTCATGAATCACCAAGCCGTGATCGAGGAGGACAGTGAAAAACATGTATTATGTTGATTTCATGTCATCTCTGTGTCGGTGACGAACAATTTCTCCTTCCACCATATAAATTACATCCTCTGCGATATTTGTTGCCATGTCGGCTATTCGCTCAAGATGTTTCGATACAGAATTAATTTGAAGCAGACTTTCTACCTTTTCTGGATTCTTCTTAATTTGCTGCATGACTAATGTGCGGACTGCCTGTCGACCAGCGTCAACGACATCATCATCATCTCGTACCTGCCGGGCCAAGTCTGGATCGGCCTGAACCACAGCATCGAGGCTGTTTTTCACCATCTCTTCGGCCTGCTTGGCCATAATGGAAATTTCTTCAGGTAGGTTAAACGGTCCTGAGGTTGTGAGTTGAGAGACAGTTTTTGCAATGTTGCTCGCAAGATCCCCGATTCGTTCTAAGTCATTGTTGATTTTCAGTACCGCAACAACAAAACGTAGATCAGCCGCTACGGGTTGATATAGCGCAAGGATTTTGAGGCACTCTTCTTCCAATTCGACCTCGAGACGATCGATCTCGCCGTCATTTGCCATGACTTTCTGGGCGAGGTCTACGTCTTGTTTGAAAAGCGCGGTATTAGAACGACTAATGGCTTCTTCAACAATTGTTCCAAAGCGGAGAATTGAATCCTTCAGTTGTGCAATCTGGTGTTCAATGTGACGTGTCATGACGGAATACCATGGTCAGGTAGTGTTAAATGTTTCTGTAAATTATCCAAACCGACCAGTAACGTAGGATTCGGTTTCCTGTAAGACAGGATTAGTGAAGATATCCGACGTCGGTCCGTACTCAATCAGCCGTCCAAGATACATAAAAGCGGTATAGTCACTGGCACGGCTGGCCTGCTGCATATTATGCGTCACCATAAGGACCGAGTACCGCCCTCGCAGTTCTTGAATGAGATCTTCAATTTTTCCGGTTGCTATGGGGTCAAGAGCAGAGCATGGTTCGTCAAGCAAAAGGACTTCTGGTTCAGCGGCTACCGCACGAGCGATACAAAGGCGTTGTTGTTGGCCTCCGGAAAGTTTCAGGGCACTATCATTCAGGCAGTCTTTTACTTCATCCCATAATGCTGCACCACGAAGACTAATTTCACAAACTTCTTCCAGCACACTACGATTTTTTTCCCCATCAATCCTCAGCGCATAAACTACATTTTCAAAGATACTCATTGGAAAAGGATTTGGTTTCTGAAAAACCATTCCCATTCTCTTACGAAGGTCGATGACATCCATACGAGAGTCATAAATTGAATCACCATTGAGTTGCATATCACCGGTAACTTGTACATTCTGAATAAGATCATTCATCCGATTGACGCTTCTTAGAAGCGTTGATTTTCCACAGCCACTTGGTCCGACTAGTGCCGTAACCTGATTTCTGGGGATGGGCATTGAAATGTTGTGAATGACCTGTTTTGTTCCGTACCAGAGACTGAATGCATTGATCTTGAGGACTGGTCTTGCCTCAAAAACACTTTGGTGTACCTCAGTAGGAACGTTATCTCCTCGAGCAACGGCTTGGAGGCGGTCAGAAGAAATTCCTGATCCACCGTCGCCTGGAAGGGCTGGAGTTAGGTTTTCTTTTTGTGCAGGCATCATCATATTTTACCAAAGAATGATTGGAAGTAAGTAATCATTCTGAGCTTTTAAAAGTGTTGAGGTACATAGCGTCGCTTCAGGTGTGATCGAATATAAATTGCAGTGATATTGAGCGCAGCAATAAGAGTCACAAGCAACAATGTAATTGTGAAGACCATGGGTTTTGCTGCCTGGCTGTTTGGGCTTTGGAATCCAACATCATATACCAGGTAGGCAAGGTGCATGAATTCTCGCTCGGGATGAATGTATGGGAACGATGTATCGATAGGAAGATCAAGCGCAACCTTTTTCACACCCACAAGCATGAGCGGTGCAACCTCACCAGCTGCACGAGCCATAGCTAAAATCAATCCGGTCATTATTCCCGGTAATGCTCTTGGCAGGACGATACGGTAAATAGTTTGCCATTTACTTGCACCGCATGCGTAAGATCCTTCTCTCATTGAATTTGGCACAGCTACCAGAGCTTCTTCAGTCGCTATGATAACGACAGGTAGCGTCAGTAAAGCCAATGTCAGTGATGCCCATAAAAGACCACCTGTGCCATACGTTGGCTGATTGTCTGCAAGCAAACTTGCACTAAAAAACAATTCGTCAATCCATCCGCCGACGCCATAACAGAAAAAACCAATTCCAAAAGCACCGTAAACAATACTTGGAACACCAGCCAAGTTATTGATTGCAATTCTAACCGTAGCAGTAAGAGGGCCATCGGCGGCATATTCACGCAGGTAGAGTGCCGCAAGAACTCCAAATGGTGCAACGAGAAGGGCCATGAATAGAGTCATGCTCACTGTTCCACAAATAGCAGGGAAAACTCCACCGGCACTATTTGCTTCACGTGGATCATCAGAAAGAAACTCCCACCAACGTGCTCCATAAACACGGAGCGTGCGCCACAATCCAATGTTGTTGGGCTGCCATGCTTGAACGATCTCTTCTATGGGAAGAATGACTGAATGACCTTCTGCAGTTTCAAATTCAAAGTTCCACGCTTGATTAGCCTTTCGTAGCGATGCCAACTTTTTGTCAAGCCGACTTGAGAGTACGGAAACTTCTTTTGCAATTCGTTTTTCTTTATCTTGTGCGGCCTCTGTAAATGAGTTTTCCTCGGTACCATACTTGAGGCGGGTATCGAACAAGGCAAGCCGAGCACGTCGAAGGCGTTGTTGTAATTTTCCCCGCTTGTGTTTGTCTAAATAGTTTGCATCACGGAATTGTTGGCGAATAGCCGGAGCAATTTCTTCATACTTTGCCCACGCCGTTTCTGGACCAATGCTTACTGCAACGTCATTTTTCAAGACACGTACAGGAAAGCCATGAAAGCGGCCACCTTCGAGCCGTTCAACTACGGTTGCAAATCTGGGTTGTTGCGTAGTAGCGATATCACTTTCATTGATCCATCTGTAGTGCGTCCCAGTCAATTCAAAGTTAGCAATATGTATAAGGCGACGGTCGGAAAATGTTTCATTCTCCAGAAGGTTGTTTGCTCGCGTCTCACGAGACGTTACTTCACCGAGACAAGTCTCACCACTATGCAGTGTAATTTCGTAAAGTGGACGCGGCCAGAAATGAAGAGAACCGCGTACTGTAATAAACAACAGGAGGCCCACAATCATCGTTACTGCGACTGCAAGAGACCCCGACATCAGCCATACCCATGGTTCACCATGTGCCATGAGCCCTGAATATGGTGAACGGATATTGTGCCTCTGAATCCGACTAGAGTTCATGTGCCCTCCTTCGGAATCTTTGTCGTATCAATTCGGCTACTGTATTGATAAAAAATGTCAGAACAAACAAAAGTACTGCTGCTAAAAAAAGAATGCGATAATGAGTTGACCCCTGTGTAGCCTCCGGCAGTTCTGTTGCGATTGTGGCAGACAATGTCTGAAACCCACTGAAAATATTCCAATTCATAATTGGTGTATTTCCCGCAGCCATTAAGACAATCATTGTCTCCCCAATGGCTCTTCCTAAACCAATCATGACAGCTGAAAAGAGTCCACTTGCTGCGGTTGGTAAAATAATTCGAATGGTTGTCTGCCACGGGGTTGCACCAGTCCCTAGTGAACCACTCCGAAGGTGATCAGGAACACTAGACAAAGCATCATCTGCAATTGTGAATATCAGCGGAATGATCGCGAAACTCATGCCAATGGCAACAATCATGGTATTCCGCTGCACGTAGGTGCCAAAAATGCCACTTCGAGTCTCTAGTCGTAAAGCATCAAGAAACATTGCAGCAGCTGTTGAGATCGCGCCAGCAAGAAAAAAGCCAATAATAAAAAGAAAAAAGGCTGTGAAAACAGTCTTCCAGTGTCCCCATTTCCTGCTTCGTTGCCGAATCCATGGATTAATAAATCGACTGATTACGAGAGCGGCGACCATCGCTGAGAGAGGAAACAAAGCAAGGGTCCAACCTCCCCAACCGCTTGCACCTCGACCATTCAGCCAGGCAAAAAAGTCGCCATCAAAAAGAAGTGATTCTGTCGGTTTTGCGACGACCGATCCTAAAAGAATACCAAGAGGCAATGCAACAACGAGCACAACAGGGAATCGCCAGCTTGATACTCGACCGCGTAATCCGGGTGGCCATAATTGCCACAAGAAAGCACCAACCAGGAGCATAATCGGAACTGTGAAAAGGCTTGTGACAAAAACCATCGCCCGGCTTTCGATAAGCGGAGCGAGAATGAGACCGGCAATGAACCCGAGTACAACACTTGGGAGGCTTGCCATCATTTCAATTATTGGTTTTATTCGAGACTTCCATGACGGAGTCATAAACTGACTTACATAGATTGCTGCAAAAATAGCAATTGGTGTCGCAAATAACATTGAGTAGATAGTTGCTTTGATAGTTCCAAACAGAAGCGGCACCAAGCTATATTTTGGCTCGAAGGATTCGTGTCCTGTTGTTTCCCAAGCATAGTCCCTGCCCGGATAGTTTTCGTACCAGATTTTTCCAAAGAGCGCACCGAAAGAAACCTCTGGATAGCCAGGGGTGATATCCCAAGAAGCTAGATTCCTTCCATCATATGCAACAAGAGTTTGTTCGCGTGAGCCAAGTAGAAGGACGCGAGGTTTTTCGGTTAGAACCGATTCTTTCATCGAATTAATCTCAGCGACGATTGAGTGATTCGTAGCTTGTAGGAGTCGAATAAAGCCGTCTGCTGAAGCTACGGCAAAAAGCCGTGATCTCGGTGAGGAAGAAATAGCTGTAATTCGTGCATCTCTTCTTTGCTGGTGAGAACCGTTTGGTTGAGAGGCAAACGTTGCAGTGATTTTTGTTTCTAAACCATCTTTTGTCGTGAGGCCGGTGTCTCTGGAGGTGAATAGTATTCTTATCGTGCCACTATTGTCACCGAGTACGAAAGAAGCCCCCCCGAAAAGTCGAGTGATGTGAGTAATTAATTGGTTTTTCTGAAGCAATTGATACTGCTCCATCAATTCCGGATTTGTTACATCTCGAATGACGAAACGCTTGAAGACTCCAGATGGAGTAAAAACAAAAAGTTGATCTCCAAGTCCAGAAACCCGAACAAAGCGAAAGTCTGAGTCGTCTTGCTCTCCCTTGATAGTAGTTTCTAACGTGCTTACAGAACTTTCATCAGTGATCAGATTTTTTTGAAAAGAGCTTTTTTTAACATGTATATTTCCTTGATCATCAATTGCCGCAACACAGAAACCGTTTGAAGTCATCGTAAAGTCAATATTGATGATCGGTCGTGTTAGGCCAGCGGATATAGGCTCATCCAAGTCTGCCAGAAGCTCAATTTTTTTTGTTATATCTTTTGATGACCGAAGATAAATCACATTATCGACAGTGATAAGTTCGCCAACATTTAGAGTGTCTGCCTGCCGTGGAATTTTCGTTTGAGGAACATACGAAGTAATAAGCCCAATTCGTCCGGTGCGAATTGTGCCATCCTTAAAACCAAAAGCCGACCGCAGATTGCCTTGGGGATGGGAAATAGCAGAAGCTTGCTTAAGCCCACAACTCCCTGTTGAACGTGAAAGAAGTTTGTTGCCAGTCTTAATTTCAATAACAGCAATTTCATCTGCATTACAAAACCACGCCAGAGAGCCTGATTCATCAAGGCCGGAAGCAAGCAATTGATCGTTCGGCAGATTGAATGCAATAGATTGTTTCAGTTCAGTGGTAGCAGAACGAAATAGCGGAAGTGCTACGACGAACAGGAAAACACCAACAAGGAGAACCGCAGCGATTGTTGCAAGGCCACCCAGCGTAATAACGAAGAGGGCAAGCTTGTCACTGAGTAAAACTGCAGCGCGTGTCGCGGTGCTTTTTTTGCGCCCAGTATATGTTGCCGGCTGATTCATAGATCACGGCTGAAAAATAAATTGAGTGAAGCCAATTAAAACAACTCGGTCTTCTAGTGACGAACAGTTAAAAAATTGAAGAAACATGTTCTTCTTTACAACTGGTTTCAATAGTCTGCTGACAGACGGTTTACTGTATTTGTAGGGTTTCGTCAAAACGTGTGATTTCATTCAGTTCACACCAATACGTCGAAGGCTTCTTTCAGAGATTCTGTGTGTTACTGGTAGGTAGCCAACTTTCAAAACATCTGCTTGACCAGTTGCGCTTAGAACATACTTCAAGAATTCTCGACGAAGTGGTTCGAGTTCACTTCCGGGCTTGTAATTCACACTCAAATAGAGAAAGTGAATGAGGGGGTATTCTCCAGAGTAGGCATTCTTTGCATTCGGAGTAACCTTCTTACCGTGATTGGTGGAGCTCAAGGGGAGTGCTCTGACATCGGCGGTTTTATAGCCAATACCGCTGTAGCCAATCCCATAACAATCATTCGCAATTGACTGAACAACAGAAGAACTACCTGGTTGCTCCTTGACGCTTGGTTTAAAGTCTCCCTTGAAAAGAGCATGCTCTTTAAAATATCCATATGTACCGCTTGCAGAATTTCGGCCATACAGTCGTATCGGTTTGTCTCGCCAAGTACCGGTGAGCCCCAGCTGGCCCCATGTTACAACAGACTTTCTCATTCCACCGTTTCGATTTTTTGAAAAGATGGCATCTACTTGCTGAAGTGAAAGACCGTTGATGGGATTATCTTTATGGACATACACAGTGAGCATGTCGATTGCAGTTGGGATGACGGTTGGTGCATAACCAAAATGGTCTTTGAAGGAATCAATTTCATGTGCTTTCCAAGGCCGACTCATTGGGCCAAAAGTGCTTGTGCCTTCCATGAGAGCTGGGGGTGCAGATGAGGACCCCTTACCCTCGATACCCTCACGAACACTTGGGTAAAATTTCTTAAAACCTTCCGTCCACAACGCAACCAGATTATTCATCGTGTCAGAGCCGATGTACTTCAGAGAGCCGGCTACTTCACCACTGACGGAGTGATAAGGCTGTAACTCAGGATCAATTTCTTGCGCAAGTGATTTCGAGGAGACAAAAGATTGAAGGCCTCCTGCAGGGAAGACAAACAAAAGAAAAAACAAAAGGGTCCGGAGATGTGTTTTACAAGTAAGAAAGTTCATACAGCCATCTCCTTGAAATGAATTGTAGAAAAGTGA
Organism: uncultured Planctomycetota bacterium; assembly: GCA_905477565.1. Taxonomy (GTDB): domain Bacteria; phylum Planctomycetota; class Planctomycetia; order Pirellulales; family UBA1268; genus UBA1268. The sequence goes on along the minus strand of CAJQGO010000106.1, from coordinate 1,741 downwards.
CAAAGTCTCACTCTTTAGCAATTCCTTAACGTACTCATTTGTGTGTGGTTTTCGTGAGTATTTGCAGTCTTCTTCAAGGATCATTTGCTTCAGTATGAAGGAGATCGAACAAAATTATTTTTCATTTGAGAGAAGAGCTTTTATTTCGCGGTACCTTCGGCGGTAATACCACCGCTCCCAGAGTGTTGCTTTTCGGAGATTTGGATCATGTGGGTGAATCGCGTGTTGCTTTCCAGTACGCGTGACTAGAAGCAGTTGCCCGTCTTCGAGCAGTTTCTTAATGACCCAAAACTTGTCTACGGTATACGAATAGGTTTCCCCTCGTGTGGCGGCATCAACTTCACGAGCCCGCGGGCCGGGAGAAACGCTATGTTTCTGTTTACTGTAGACAACAAGATCGTGCGATTCCCACTTCATGAAATGTGCCAAAATGTTGTCTCTGTAAAGACAACTATGAAAAGTTTTCTTTGCCTCTAGACTGTATGGCACCAGTATACTCCTATTCAGATCACGAAATAGCCATCTGGAATGCTCCTGTGAATCTCACGTCTTTAGCTCACCTCGTTGGCGAACTCATTGGAGGTCTCGGCATCTTTTTGCTCGGCATGAAGTTCATGTCCGAGGGTATGCAAGCTGTCGCTGGAAATAGCTTGCGTCGGCTTATCAGCACCGTGACCGGCAATCGTTTTTTTGCGATTATCGTTGGGGTCATTGTGACCTGCATTGTTCAGTCAAGTTCTATTACCACCGTTATGGTTGTTGGCTTTGTGAACAGTGGTGTGATGAGCCTAGTGCAGGCGGTAGGTGTCATCATGGGAGCAAATATTGGGACAACAATCACTGGATGGATACTGGTTCTTAAAATCGGAAAGTATGGCTTGCCACTTCTTGGTTGCTCGGCTTTTGTGTACCTGTTTTCACGAAAAGACCGCTGGCGGTACTACGCGATGGGACTCATGGGAACCGGAATGGTGTTTTTCGGTTTGGAGCTCATGAAAGATGCGTGTGGCATCATTAAAGAAACACCTGACTTTGCAACGTGGTTTCAAGCCTTTCAGGCCGATAGCTACCTCGGTGTACTCAAGTGTTGCATGGTGGGCTGTATTCTTACGACCATGGTGCAGTCTTCTTCGGCAACCTTGGGGATTACGATATCTCTTGCTTACCAAGGGGTTATATCTTACGAGACTGCAGCTGCACTTGTTATTGGTGAGAATGTCGGCACAACGATTACGGCCTTGCTCGCATCATTAGGCGCAACAACAAATGCCCGCAGGGCAGCCTACTTTCATGTCCTCTTTAATCTCACCGGAGTATTTTGGATTACCCTTATTTTTCAATGGTATATCCAACTTGTGCAGTGGATTATCCACGTCGATGTTTTGAAAGAAGTGATAGTAGACGGTTTCGCGACGTTTCCAAATACGACACCAGCAATTGCTGCAACCCACAGTATTTTTAACATAGCGAATGTCGTGTTATTCATTCCCTTTGTTGGAATGCTCGTGCGAGTCCTCGAGCGGATTGTTCCATCAAAAGAATTGAAAGAGAAGCCACGTCTTACCGGATTAGATATGCGGATGTTAGATAATTCCGTGTTGGCGATTGAGCAATCAAAAAAAGAACTAGAACGAATGGGAAACAGTTGCGAAAAGATGCTCGATATTTTGTCAGAATTGAGACAAAAAAACACTCCAGATAGTCGTCTCAGGAGCCAGCTAAGAGAGCACGAGAAATCTCT
>CAJQGO010000105.1 GCA_905477565.1 uncultured Planctomycetota bacterium | reverse complement strand
CGCGGGAAAATAATACATCGGCTTTGTGACTTAATTGATGCAGAGATTGATGAGCTTGCAGCTATCGAGACGCTTGACAACGGCAAGCCGCTGAGTGATGCACGCTCTGTTGATATACCGTTAGCCGTTGAGTGCATGCGGTACTATGCTGGCTGGGCAGACAAAATTCAAGGGGCGACAATCCCGGTGAACGGTGATTTCCTTTGCTACACACGACGCGAACCAGTGGGTGTTGCCGGGCAAATCATCCCATGGAACTTTCCGATTCTTATGGTGGCATGGAAGTGGGGGCCGGCGCTTGCGGCGGGGTGCACGATTGTCATGAAGCCGGCTGAACAGACGCCATTGACGTGTCTTCGTTTGGCGCGTCTTGCACAGAAAGCCGGGGTTCCTGATGGAGTCATTAACGTTGTGCCAGGCTTTGGTCCGACAGCTGGTGCTGCAATCGTCAAGCATCCTGGAATAGATAAAATTGCTTTTACGGGATCTGGTGAAACAGCGAAGACAATCATGCGTCAGTCAGCAGATACGATGAAAAGGATGACACTTGAGCTTGGTGGGAAGAGCCCGAACATTGTGTTTGCCGATGCTGACTTAGAAGCGGCTGCAGAAGGGGCCCATATTGGTGTTCATCTTAATCAGGGCCAATGCTGTTGTGCTGGCTCTCGGCTTTTTGTTGAAGATTCAATTCACGATTCCTTTGTCCAAAAGGTGATCGAACTATCAAAGAAACGTCGGGTAGGAAATCCTTTTGACCCCGCTACCGAACAGGGACCGCAGGTTGATCGTGACCAATTCGATAAGATCATGGGCTATATTAAGAAGGGGCAAGACGAAGGAGCCGTTTGTGCGACAGGGGGACAGCGGGTTGGTGATCGTGGGTTTTTTGTTGAACCAACGGTGTTCACTGAGGTGAACGATGAGATGGCTATTGCTCGAGATGAAATATTTGGGCCCGTATTGTCTGTTCTCAGGTTTTCAGACATCGACGAACTGGTACGTCGTGCAAATGCTACGACATTTGGTCTCGCTGCTGCAGTATGGACACGTGACGTGAGTAAAGCCCACATATTGGCCGAACGATTGCGAGCTGGAACAGTGTGGGTGAACTGCTACGACGTCTTTGATGCTGCCGCACCTTTTGGTGGTTTTAAACAGTCCGGTTTTGGCAGAGAACTCGGACAGCGTGGGCTCGATGCCTATTTAGAGGATAAGACAGTCACTGTCAGCCTGGGGTGAGTGATTCGACAACTAATACGTAATACGATTAAAAGTGTGAAATCATGGCAAAAGTACGAACTGGTGGTGGTTGGAGAGCGATACGCTACACCTTGAAGAAGGCTTCTGAGGCTGGTGGGTTCTGGTCTTTGTGGAAAGCCATGCGTAGCAAAAACACATGTAAAACGTGTGCCCTCGGTATGGGCGGGCAAGCGGGTGGCATGGTCAACGAATCAGGGCACTTTCCCGAAGTGTGCAAGAAATCATTTCAAGCCATGGTTGGCGATATGCAAGGTGGCATTCCGGATGAGTTTTTTCAAACATACTCAATTGCTCAGCTCAGTAAATTTACACCGTATCAGATGGAACACGCAGGAAGGCTTGTAAAGCCTCTCCTGTTGGAAAAAGGGAGCCAGCATTATCAGCCAATAACGTGGAGTGAGGCGATGGAACGAATCGTCACGAAACTTCGTAACACACAAGCGCAAAAAAGCTTCTGGTATTTTTCAGGACGTTCAAGTAACGAGGCGGGATTTCTTTTACAGTTGTTTGCGAGACTCTACGGAACAAACCACGTCAACAACTGCAGTTACTACTGTCATCAGGCCAGTGGCGTTGGGCTTACGAGTGTCATTGGTACAGGGGCCGGCACAATTAAGTTGGATGACCTTGAGAAAAGTGATTTTGTCATGCTGATAGGGGGCAATCCGGCAAGCAATCACCCTCGTATGATGAGGTCACTGATGATGGTTCGGCGACGCGGTGGGAAAGTCGTGGTCGTGAATCCTATGGTCGAAACAGGCCTCGTGAATTTCTCTGTTCCCAGTGATCCCGTGAGCCTGCTATTCGGAACCAAAATTGCAAGCACGTATGTTCAGCCATGTCTTGGTGGTGATCTTGCGCTCATGTACGGAATCATGAAACGATTGAAAGAAATGCATGCCTTGGGGAGTGGGGAAACACCTGAACCGATTGTTGACGAAGTATTCCTGGCTGACCACACGCAGGGTTGGGATGCATTAGCAGAACGTCTTGATTCTTTATCGTGGGAAGAAATTGTTGAAAAGTCAGGAGTTAAAAAAGAAGAGATTAATGACGTCGCGGTGCAGTATGCCTCCTCGCAGCGGGCCGTCTTTTCCTGGACAATGGGGGTGACGCATCATCTCCATGGTTCAGCCACTGTTCAAGCGATTGCACAACTTGCGCTAATGCGACGCATGATTGGTCGCCCAGGTGCTGGCCTTCAGCCAATCCGTGGTCACTCGAATATTCAGGGAATGGGTACTGTTGGTGTTACCCCAAAACTAAAAGAAAAAATATTTGAACGGCTTGAATCAGAACTTGGTGTGAAGTTGCCGTCATTCCGTGGGTTCGACACGCTCGAGTGCCTCGAAGCAGCTGAGCGAGGGGACATGCAATTTGCTTTTTGTTTGGGTGGGAATCTGTATGGTGCAAGTCCGGACGCTAGTTTTTCCAGACGGGCAATTGGGCGAACTGAGATGACTGTCTATATGAATACATCATTGAATACTGGGCATGCCTGTGGGCTTGCACAAGAGGAAACAATCGTTCTTCCTGTTCTCGCCCGTGACGAGGAGCCAGAGCCCTCTACGCAAGAAAGTATGTTTAGTTATGTGCGGCTTTCTGATGGAGGGAAGCCGAGACATGAGCAAAGTGCTGACTACGGGCCGCGAAGTGAGGTCGAAATTATCTCGGAACTAGGCTGCCGAATTCTAGGGACAAGCGGGCCGATAAACTGGCTCGAAATGGCACATACGAGCACGATTCGCAAAGCGATTGGTCGTATGATTCCAGGTCTTGAGCAGATTTCTACGATGGATCAAACCAAAGAAGAGTTTTCCATTCCTGGTCGCACTCTCGATACACCGATATTTCCTACCGCTGACGGTAAGGCAACGCTTCATGTTCATGACTTGCCTGATGCACCAGAGGGTCTGCAGTTAATGACGATCCGTAGTGAAGGCCAATTCAATACGGTTGTGTACGAAGAGGAAGACTTATACAGGAATCAGACCAGGCGAGATATTGTTTTAATGAACCCGGATGATATTCGCAGTCATGGTCTCTCTGAAGGAGGGCTATGTCGTGTACAGAGTGCTTCCGGTGAAATGCGTAGAGTCACCATCTCGGCCTACCCAGAAATCCGCCAAGGGTGTGTGGCCATGTACTATCCGGAAAGTAACGTGCTTGTTCCAAAGGGAGTCGATCCACTTTCTCGAACACCATCTTATAAAAGAGTGGCTGTTACTATCGTGAGCGATGAAAGTCTGCGTCCGTCTGAAGACAGTTCTAAAGATATTCCCACGGTCGGGGTAGGTACGCCACGTGAGAAAATGAACCAATGCTAGCGTATT
>CAJQGO010000104.1 GCA_905477565.1 uncultured Planctomycetota bacterium | reverse complement strand
CTAGCAGATTGGTCTGGGTTTGATGCGGATCAGGGAGAACAAAAGCGGGTCGCACAGTTGGTTTTAGCTTTGTACTGGTTGAAAACCAATGAAAATTCTTCAGGCCGAACTTTGAGTGTTATCTTGGCCGAGAACGACGGCAGCGCCAAGAATGCCGCAGGCCGCTCCAAGACACACGTCACTTGGGTAATGAGCCATGCTGAAAATTCTCTGGAGGCAAGCACTGATAGCCACAATCAAAAAGAAAACACGGCCTTGTGGGTATTTCCAAATGAATACAGTCGCGAGAGCTGCTGCTGTTGCCGAATGACCAGATGGAAAACTGTGGAGATCACTGCCACTACGAGGTCCAGCGACAAGTGAGGCAGTTCCAAATGTGTCCAGGACAGATGTCACAAGGTTGAAGTCAGTTGCACGGGGACGAGATCGGTCAATCAACTGTTTTAGAAGAAGGACTCCAAGTGGTCCGAACAAAAGTCCGCCGAGCATTCTCGCTCCGTATCGCTTTTTTACCGTGGGCTGAAATGTAGGCCATCGGATTGCGGGCCATTGAATTGACGGAAACTGAATTGACCGATCGAGGCAAAATGCACCAATCATGATCATGGCAACGCCAATGCCATGTCCAAAAACCTCGGCGAGGTCTAGGTACCGCATCAATTCCTTTGGGAGAGGTGTCTTCTGAACCCATAAGGCTACGGAAACGTCGGCGGGAAAGGCAAGCATTCCGAGGACGACGAATAGTCCAGCAACAACCAGACGCAGTTTGAAGGCGGTATTGTGGGGGCGAGGGAAGTTTTGTTGGTACGAAGCGTTCATCTAAGGAGCAGAGGTCGATGAATCAGAAGTCGATGATTAGAAAAGGTCAAAAATGTTCTTGAGGAGAGTGACCGTTTGACTATCGAGAAGTGTGCCACGCCGCGCAACGATCTGTCGAGACGAATATATTGGGTTGAGTGCCCTTTTCCACTATGTCCAGAGTTTGCGGTCAAGCAGACGGTATTGTATTGCCTCACTGATATGCTCAGCAAGGATTGCTTCTGCTTCACTAAGGTCTGCAATTGTTCGCGCAACTCGAAGTACTTTGTCATGCGCGCGGGCAGAGAGGCCAAGGTTCAAAACAGCAGTTCGGAGCAGTTCCAGTCCTTTCTTCTCGATGTGACAATGGTGACGAACTTCTCTATTTGTCATTTGAGCATTCCAGCGGTGCCCGACTGTCCCTGATTTTCCAAATCTATTTTGTTGAATCTCGCGAGCAACACATACTCGGTTTCGTATCACTGCACTTGAGGTTCCTGCTTGCTTCGAAGCAAGGTCGTTAAAAGGAACAGCTGAAACCTCGAGATGCATGTCAATACGATCGAGAAGTGGGCCTGAAATTTTGCCCATGTACCGTTCGACTTGTGGCACTGTGCATTGGCAGTCACGGCTTGGGTCCCCACGATATCCACAGGGGCATGGGTTCATTGCAGCAATGAGCATGAATGCTGAGGGGAAGCAGGTTGTCGAACGGGCTCGACTTATAGTGACGGTTCCATCCTCGAGGGGCTGCCGAAGCACTTCAAGTGTGCGGCGATTGAATTCGGGCAATTCGTCAAGAAACAAGACACCATTATGCGCAAGACTAATTTCACCCGGCATTGGTATCGACCGACCACCAATGAGGCCTGCTTCACTAATTGTGTGATGTGGTGCGCGGAACGGGCGGCTCGTTAGAAGAGGTTGTCCTGATTCGAGGAGCCCCAGTGCGCTGTAGATTTGAGATGTTTCGATGCTCTCTTCCGTTCGAAGTGGTGGAAGTATTGTTGGTAGCCGTTTTGCGAGCATGGTTTTGCCACTACCAGGTGGACCAAGCATGGCGACGTTATGGCCACCCGCCGCTGCAATACTGAGAGCACGTTTAGCCGTTTCCTGCCCACGGACGTCAGAAAAGTCTACGGTGCATGTTTCGCCAGACTGAAAGTCTTCGACGCGTGGGGCGGTAGGCGTGATATCAATTTTGCCAGAAAAGAAATCAACAGCCTCACGAAGTGATGTGACGGGTATGACTTGTATTTTTTCTACGACGGCAGCCTCACTTGCACTTGCTGCTGGGACAACGATACCTTTGAGTTTATTTTCTTTTGCCGCACGGATTGCCATTGAGAGTGCACCACGTGCTGGCCTTGTTGAGCCTTCGAGAGATAACTCACCAACCACGGCGTAGTCGCGAAATCGTGTGGATGAAAATTGACAACTGCCAGCCAAGATTCCAAGGCTTATTGGCAGATCAAAAGTAGCCGCCTGTTTTGGAAGATCGGCAGGCGCCAGGTTGATAACAATTCGATCATTCGGTCGACTGAATCCACAGTTCACCATGGCTCGTCCTACTCGATGAGTGCTCTCGCGAACAGCTGCATCGGGCAAACCCACGAGGATGGTTGCCGGCAGCGCCCCGCCGGAAACATCAACCTCCACATCGACGGGTATGGCATCGACACCAACCAATGAAAAAGTTTGTAAGCGAGCAAGCATCAGGGGGGGAGTTCCTTCGAATGCGGTGTGGGGGAGAACAAGCGATGCCTTCGAGCAGGAAGGAGTATACATGCGTACATGTATTTAGTGCAAGTAAATTGTTTGAGCAAGGGGCTGTTGTTTCCCAAGGCACTCAGAACCGCACGGACGCGGTAGGATGGTCTGGTTCGCTCGCTGGTGAGTGATGCGTGTGACGGAAAGAGGGGCATAACAGGTGAAAGATACACGGTTTCATTTTGGTAGAGGGTGGCGATGCTCTCTGGTGATGCAAGTTGTCGTGCTTGTCGTTCTCGCATGTCATTCAGGGCGTGCTGATGAGGGGATGTGGCTTTTCAATGCGGTACCAGAAGAACGGCTGTCCCGTGATGTTGGATTTGTGCCCTCGCGTGCGTGGCTGGATCACCTGCAACGATCCGCCGTTCGTTTTAACAGTGGTGGTTCCGGTGCTTTCGTCTCACCAGATGGTCTTGTCCTAACCAATCACCATGTTGCTGCCAGTAGTCTTCAGAAGTTATCAACACCTGAAAGAAATCTCGCGAGAGATGGCTATCTTGCGAGGTCGCACGAAGAAGAAATTCGCTGTCTTGATCTTGAACTCAACGTACTTCGTTCCATTGAAGACGTTACGGCACGTGTAGAAGAAGCTGTTGCGGGCACCGAAAGTTCGGCAGATGCACTGGCGGCACGACGAGCCGCACTTGCTGCAATTGAACAAGAGTCGCTTGTTGAAACGGGGCTGCGTAGTGATGTTGTTACCTTGTTCGGCGGTGGCCGCTATCACCTGTATAGATACAAACGATACACCGATGTTCGGCTGGTGTTTGCGCCTGAGAGACAGATCGCTTTTTTTGGCGGCGATGCAGACAATTTTGAATTCCCAAGGCACTGTCTCGATATCTGTTTTTTTCGGGTGTACGAAAAAGGGAAGCCGCTTTCGAGCAGGTCGTTTCTTCCGTTCGCTGAAAATGATGTAAAACGAGATGATGCGGTCTTTGTTGCCGGCCATCCGGGGCATACTGATCGTGGCAAGACGATTGCAGAAATCCGTTCAATGCGTGGTCGAAGCCTTCCGTTTGTATTGGAATGGCTGAATAGACGAGAGGTGTTGTTGCAGTCCTATGCTGAAGAAGGGCACGTCGAGCAGCAGCGATCCATGCAGGATTTGTTCTCAGTTCAGAACAGCCGAAAAGCCCGGGGCGGTTTGCTGTCGGCTCTTCTGCGGCCTGACATTTTCGAACGCCTTGAAAAAGCTGAGGACACGTTACGCAGAGAGTGGAAAGAGCAAGGGCAGGAAAGTCCATGGGAGAAAATCCAACGGGCACAGTTGGCGATTGATGCTGTTGCTGTTCGCTACAACCTGCTTGAAGGGGCAATGGGTTTTCGCAGTCGATTCTTTTCAAACGCCAGGACACTCCTTCGGCTGGCGACCGAGTCAGAGAAGCCCGATGGTGAGCGTCTTCGTGAATATCGTGAAGCGGCGCGGACGTCACTGAAACTTCGCCTCTTGTCAGATCAGCCGTTGTATGACGACTATGAAACGCTCGGGCTTGCCGATTCATTAACTTTTTTAGTGAAGCAACTCGGAATCGACGACCCTCTTGTGCAAGACGTTCTTAATGGACAATCACCTGCAGACCGTGCAAGCGAGCTAGTCGCCGGCACAACCCTTGGGAAGCGGGGTGTTGGAAATGGCGAGCCGCTTCCAGATCGTCGGAAAGAGTTCTATGAAGGTGGCGTTGCAGCGATTGATTCAAGCGACGATACGATGCTCGCACTTGCGAAGCTGGTTGATGACGAATCTCGCCAGCTTCGCGATATCGTTGAAGAAAATACAGAAATTAAAAAGCAGGCTCATGCTGAACTCACACGACTGAGGCTTCAAGCAGCTTCTGCACCATTTGCTCCCGATGCCACATTTACGCTGCGACTGGCGTACGGAAAGGTGCGGGGTGTTCCAGGGAGGGCGAGTGAGCCAAGACCATGGACAACAATCAGTGATCTTTTTTCTAAAGTGGATCAAGAAGAGGGGCGATCGCCGTTTGATCCGCCGGAATCGTGGCAGGCGGCTCGAGGTACCTTGACCGATTTCGACGTGTTGTCCACTCCACTGAACTTTCTTTCAACCGCGGACATCATTGGTGGAAATTCTGGTAGCCCGGTTGTGAATGTCGCGAGTGAACTTGTGGGTGTCATTTTTGATGGCAATCAGGATTCGCTGGTACTGGATATTGCCTATGACAGTGATCGGGCCCGAGCGATTTCGGTCTCTGTCGGTGCTCTTATGAAATCACTCGAGCATGTCTATAACGCCGAGGAGTTGGTAGCTGAATTGCAGAAGGCGAGGCAGATTGGCAGCGTCACTTGGACGCCACTCTTTGACGGACACAAACTCGGCAACTGGCGATCAAGTGAATTTGGTACCGATGGTCCGCTCGAAGTGATTAATGGAGAAATATCGATAGGCATGGGGGACCCGCTCAGCGGAATTACCTGGCACGGTGAGTTCCCAAGAGACAACTATGAGTTGTCTCTTGAGGCAAAGAGAGTTGAGGGGTTTGATTTCTTTTGTGGCCTTACATTTCCTGTTGGGGAGGACAGTTGCAGTTTTATTCTTGGGGGATGGGGTGGTGGTTTGGTGGGACTATCGTCTATTGACGGGCTCGATGCGTCAGAAAACGACACCAATCAATACATGGAATTGACCGATAATCGTTGGTATGTGATCACAGTGCGTGTGGAACCAGATTCAATAACTTGTCTGCTTGATGGGGAAGAACTTATCGAACAAGAGCGGGCAGGACGAGAAATTTCTATTCGTCCTGAGATGTTTATGTGCAAGCCTCTTGGTGTTGCGACGTATGCGACGACCGCCCGGTTGCGAAACCTACGGTATCGGCTCTTGAGTGAAGGAGTGGAGTCTCAGGGAA
>CAJQGO010000103.1 GCA_905477565.1 uncultured Planctomycetota bacterium | reverse complement strand
AGCATTGTCATACGGCTGAAGTTTCCAAAAGGGCTTGCTGGCCTCAAGGTGATGAGCCGGGTGACGAGTCAACTCCAGTAACGTCCATCGCGACCAACGGTTTTCAGACTGCCACGAATGCGCAGCGGTCTGACGACCACCAACCTCTCGTTGCAGACCGTAGTGACGCAGGTAGTTAATATATTCAAGCAGGAACACAGCGGACGCTGCCTGAATCAGAAACGCGAGAGCAGGAATTGGGCCAAGGAGCACGGCAATGCTGACTACAAGCAGCACCTCAAACGCAGCACCGCGGGCAACCGGGTTGGTGACTGGGGAGTGACCACGTGCAGCATGAAGTCGCCAGGCGTCAAGAAACTGCCCCGGTACCGTTCGCGCAACAAACCACCAGACTGACTCACCGTACCGAGCTGTCGCTGGATCAGCCGTGGTAGCCACATGTTTATGGTGGGTTCGGTTGTGTTCAGTTGTAAAGTGAAGATAGAGAACTGAAACAAGATTCAGTTGCGAAATCCACCATGAGAATGATTTCTTTCGTCGGTGTCCGAGCTCATGAGCGACGATCAGCCCAGAAGCTCCTGAATTAATACCAGTACTCACTGCAGCAACAACGACGGTCCATACCGGCGACTCACTCGTCGCAAGGAAAAGAAGAGTTCCTACTGCAAGTAGCTGGAGCAGCGCATGGGCAAACAACATGACTTCAAATGGCTGTCCAGAATCTCGTGAGGATCGCTTTCGGCAATCAGACTTTCCCAACACAACATCAAGCACTGGCCCGATGCCAAGCATGTACACCACTCCAGCTGCGGTGCACCACCCACCTAGAACATTTCCAGCAATTACTACGAGAGGGTTGATTAGCCCAAACAAATGCCATCCCCATGCCTCGGGCCGCAATGTCGTTGCCTGAGAGGGAAATGTATGTGATGCCATGCGTTGCCTGCCTCCTATCGAGACGCCCCCGTGAGAGGCTCGATCACACTCGATTCATTACGATTTTAGGCATTCGAAGGAGAAAAACACACGACAATTCTGGAAATGGTTCTGGCCGCTGGAACTAGCAGCCTTCGTGCGGCGTAATATAAATGAGGCGTGTACCATATGTTTTGTACACGACGGCAAGGGACGCGGTGTCGACTACAGTGGCTGTGACATACCCTCCCTGAACTGCATGGTTTTTTGTTCGTATTGTGATGCCTGATATGCGACTATTCTTTTATTTCCTTTTGTTGCACTGCTCACTGTTCATCACGAGCAAATGTCACGCCAATGATCAACCGTTCTCGGCAGAAGATCTGGTGTTTTTTGAGAAGAAGGTGCGGCCACTACTAGCCGAACATTGTTATCAATGCCATAGCGTTGACGCGAAACGTATTGAAGCAAACCTCTTGCTTGACAGCCGAGTGTCTCACTTAAAGGGTGGTGATTCAGGACCGACTATTGTCCCAGGAAACGCGAGCAGCAGTCTATTGATTGAAGCTGTTCATTACGACTCATATGAAATGCCGCCGAAGGGAAAACTCAGTGAGCAAGACATTCAAACACTCACCCGCTGGGTCGATATCGGCGCTCCCTGGCCAGAAGAACCAGTTCCTTCCAAGAAGTCTGTACAGGAATTTGATCTAGAAAGTAGAAAGAATAACTTCTGGGTGTGGCAGCCAATGCAGACACCTGATCTGCCTCAAATTCACAATGCCGGCTGGGTAAATAATGAGATCGACTCTTTCATTCTTTCACAACTTGAACAGGCTCATATCAAACCATCTCAAGACGCTGAACGAACAGCGATTCTTCGACGCCTGTATTTCGATTTGATTGGCCTGCCTCCAACGACAGAGGAAGTCAAAGCATTTATCGAGAACAAAAACCCGCAGGCAACTGAACACGTTGTCAATCAACTCCTTGAGTCCCCACACTTTGGAGAGCGCTGGGGGCGACACTGGCTGGACATTGTTCGCTATGCGGAATCTCGAGGACATGAATTCGACAATGACACGCCCAATGCATTTCAATACCGCGACTATGTCATTCGAGCACTCAATGCTGACGTTCCATACGACCAGTTCGTTCGCGAACACATCGCTGGTGATCTCCTGCCAAACCCCAGACTGCATCCAAAGGAACACTTCAATGAATCTATCCTTGGGACAGGATTCTGGTTTTTAGGCGAATGGGTTCATTCACCAGTCGACATTCGAAAAGACGAGGCAGATCGTTTTGACAACATGATCGATGTGTTCTCAAAAACCTTCCTCGGTGTCACTGTCGCATGCGCGCGTTGTCACGACCATAAATATGACGCCATATCAACGGCTGACTACTATTCGCTTAGTGGATTTTTACAAAGCAGTGATTATCGCCAGGTTCGCTTCGAATCCATGGAACAGAACCGGAAAACTGCGACCGAACTGGCTGATATCAACACCACGCACCAACGCCAAATTCGTAGTCTGCTTGAGAGCCGTGGCATTCGGACCCCGGATAGCACTCGGGCCCCGAACATGGCACCAAGACTGACTGACGATCCCATACCGGAAGACTCCATATTGTTTGATTACTCCAATCTTCCCAAAGACGACTTTCTTCAGGATGGATTTATCTTTGGCATATCTCCGAGAAGAGCAGGGGAGCCATACCTCGACAGCAGCACTGGCCACCTGAAAATCAGTACGTTTGGTGCCGCAGTGAATGACCCAGTCTGGAATGGCCTCGAATCAATCACAGAGGGGGCCATCCAAAACCAAAGTAAGCTCACAAAATTACCCAAGAGCGGCAGAACGCTTCGCTCACCAACCTTTGAATTAAAAGATGGTGAGGTTCATTGCCTCGTTGATGGTACGGGGCATATTGTTGCCTGCATCGACTCGCATCGTCTGGTTGCCGGACCCCTCCATCAACAGACCGTGGTTCGTTTTAAGGAGGGTCAGCGTTGGGTGCGGCTGAACCTCGACCGATACGTCTGTCATCGCGTCCACCTGGAATTCATTCCCGAGGCAAGTAAGCAGAT
>CAJQGO010000102.1 GCA_905477565.1 uncultured Planctomycetota bacterium | reverse complement strand
TGCTACAAGGATTTCGATTATCGAAAATGTTCTGAATCTCCATTTGAAGTTTTACTTACTGGCAATTATGAAAAAACTGAAATGATCCTCGTATCACTGCTTCATCTCCCCTCCTCGAAAGCACACACTAGACTGGGCCCCACCATGACATTCCGCCTCTGCCTTTCCTTCCTCTGCGCCCTTTCCTCTGCACTTATACCGTTGCATGAGTCTCAATCGGCTTCACCACAACCCAACGTCATCCTCATCTTTATCGATGACATGGGCTACGGGGATGTTGGCTTCAACGGCGCGACGATCCCGAAAACTCCCAACCTTGACCAGATGGCTGCCGAGGGAATGGTCTTTGATGACTTCTACGTCGGCTGCGCGGTCTGCTCTGGATCGCGTACAGCGCTTTTGACTGGGACTCACTACCAGCGAGTTTCCATGAGCCCTGTCCTCTTCCCACGCAGTGACGAGGGCCTTCATCCTGACGAAGTCACCATCGCGGACATGTTGAAAGACGCCGGGTACCACACCGCCTGTGTTGGCAAATGGCATCTCGGCCATCTTCCACCCTGCCTTCCAACATACCAAGGTTTCGAAAGCTACTACGGGATTCCCTACAGCAACGACATGTGGAGAGATCCTGCCAACACAGTTGCTAAAGATGTTGTTCTTCGTGAAGGACTCACCATCAAAGAAGTCACATCAGGGCACCGAGAAAAAAACAAAGTCCCACTCATGCGTGATGAAGAAATTATCGAGTACCCTGTCGACCAAAACACCATCACGAAGAAATATACCGAAGAAGCCATCGCATTCATTAAAACATGCAAAGACGAACCATTTTTCCTTTATTTGCCTCACACCATGGTCCACCGACCTCTCCACGTCTCTGAAGCTTTTGCCAAGACAGAGGGAACTGGAGATGCCCTCATCCATGATGCCATCGAAGAAATCGACTGGTCGGTAGGCGAGGTGCTCAAGGCCGTCAAGGAAGCTGGCATCGATGAGAATACTCTTGTCATATTCACAAGCGACAACGGTGCAGCAGTTGGATCATCCCTGCCGCTTCGATCAAAAAAAGGGAGTGTCTACGATGGTGGTATTCGTGAGCCAACCGTTATGCGGTGGCCCGGTCACATTCCTGCCGGAGAACGATGCACCGAGGTCGCGGCCACCATCGACCTCCTCCCTACCTTCGCCAGACTCTGCGGTGGCAAACTCCCGAAAAATAAAATCGACGGCCATAACATCTGGCCCCTCATGAGTGGAAAGAAGGAGTCGAAAAGTCCCCACGAAGAATATGTCCTCATGCATGGTCCGGGTACCGTCCGCTCTGGGAAGTGGAAGTTCTATCCGTGGCAGGAAGGGAAGAGTGGTAGCCGCCGTGACGCTCCTCCCCGCGGACGCAAACTTTCTCCTCTTCCGGTGCAACTCTACGACACTGATGCCGATATTGGAGAGACCACAAATCTTGCTGAGAAGCATCCTCAAATCGTAGCCACGCTAGCCAAAGCCTACGAGCAACACGTCGCTGATATCCAGGCAAACAAACGCCCAACTGCCATAATGATCCGACCTGAGGGAGCACTCTCGGCAGAACTACCGGGAAGAGCAAAGAAGCCCCGAGCACAGAAGAACTAACCCGTCAATCTCTGACAGTCAACCATTGAAGCGAATTGATTCACTGGTTTTGAAGACTCTTTTAGTCATTGAATCCATTCAAGTACCTGTTGGACCACGAGCTGTTGGGCCTCATCCCACGTCATGGACGGGGCCGCGTCATTGCCCCGAACCTGCTTGAAACCATGACCTGCATTTTTTACTTCAACTAGTTCGACGTCGATGTCGCGCTCTTTTGCCACATTGTAGAGATGCTTGGAAAGTTCGATTGGTACAGTAGGGTCGGTATCACCATGAACCAACAGGACAGGCGGGCTATCCGCTTTCAAATATTGATCGGCGCTGACCAGTTTTGCTATTTCTTCGGTACTCATGCCATGCGATGGTTTGAACAGCATCGCACCTTTTGATTCATCCCGCCCCGGAAATCTCTCAAGCCGCTTTTCCCAAAGTTCCGGAACGAGAAACGTGGTCACTCCATAAAACGAGATTGCACCGATCACCGTGTGTTCTGTTTCTGGTCCAGCGTTCTCACCGGGCAGAAAGTCGCTTTCCGTCAATGCCGTCACCAGTGCTTTGGAACCGCCAGCAGACGTCCCCCATGTGATGAACTTGTGCGGGTCGATCCCGTATCGGTCAGAATGTTTTGCCAGGAATCGCAACGCATCTTTGCAGTCTTCGAATAGTTGATGGAACCCCAACTCTTCCCCTGCACCAAAGACTCTGTAGTCAATAGTTGCCACTGCAATCCCCGATTCTGTCAGTTCTTTCAAGATCAAAGAACTTTGATTGTAGAGAGCGTTTTTTGTACCACCTGTATTGCCGCCTCCGTGGATATAGATGAAAAGCGGTGCTCGTTCGTACACCTTTGTTTTCGGGTAAATGAAGTCGAGGCGATTCCTCTGTTGCTTCGTGTTTTTTCGGTATTCAATATCCAGTTCGCCTTTGAGGCCGAGCTGCTTGAGAACTGCTTCTGCATTTTGGCTATTCGTTCCTGAGCGGCTTGGCGAACTCGGCCGTTGCTTCCTACCTCTTTGAGAAACCTTTTGAACCAGTTCCTGTTTTTCAGTTTCTGAAAGCACGCCGTCACCATCCTGATCAGCCTGCGGATACCGTTGCATCACCCTTTGGCTCACAAAAGCTTCTTCATCCTCTGAAAGCACACCATCGCTATTCCTATCAGCCTGAGGAAATGACCGAAGAATCTTTTCGGCAAATGTATCTGCCTTAACAAAATACATGGCACAAGAAAGACTAGACACTGCAAAAATCCCAATAAAACAAAGCTGCTTCTTCATAAGACACCCTATTGCTTCCTAACCACTTGAAACATGACACCAATGTATTGAACTGCTCGTAGACTATTTTGTTTCGAAAAAAAACAATGAACAGAATAAGTCAAATTGAGTAGAACTGGGGATGGGGTTGTATTCTTTCACTGCTCCAATCCAAACTAAAGGAATTGGATTGCTACTGTGCCAACACAATGCTGTTCCGACCCACAGGAAACACGACATGCTACCGCGTTTCGTTTTGCTACTTTCGATTTCAATACTCTCGATCTGCTCTTTTGGTTCAAGTTCTTATGGTGAAGACTGGGCCCAATGGCGAGGTCCAAACCGCGATGCGAAATCAAACGAGACTGGCCTTCTTGAAAATTGGCCAGAGGATGGCCCCCCTCTCGCCTGGAAAGCAACAGGGGTTGGCGGAGGGTACTCGAGTATTGCTCTAGCCAACGGCCGCATCTTCACAATGGGCGATCTTGATGATGGCAGTTATGTGATTGTTCTTGATGAAACTGACGGTTCGCCTATCTGGAAAACTCGCATTGGTAAAGCCGGTGGCCACAAGCGGTACCCAGGCCCCCGTGGCACACCAACCTTAGATAAGGGTGACGTTTTTGTTTTAAACCAGTACGCAGACCTTGTTTGCCTCGACGCAGAAAATGGCGTTACAAAATGGTCGGTCAATCTTGTTGATCAATACGGCGGAAAGATGATGTCCGGATGGAAGTACAGTGAGTCTCCGCTTGTGGATGGAGATCGTGTGATTTGTACTCCCGGTGGTCCTGACGGCACCCTGCTCGCCTTAAACAGAAAGACTGGAGAGAAACTCTGGCAGACAGAGGCTTGGACAGATCCTGCTGGCTATTCATCTGCGATCATCGCAACGATTGATGGTACTCGACAATACGTGCAACTAACCGGAAAGAGTGTCGCCGGCATCGACCCCGACTCTGGAACCGTTCTTTGGCGAGCAGACAGAGAAGGCAAGACAGCTGTTATCTCAACCCCGATTGTTCAAGAGAACACCGTGTTTGTGACATCAGGCTATGGCATCGGATGCAATGCTTTCCGAATCACAAAAGATGGCACGAATTGGCAGGCCGAGCAGCTTTACGCCAACAAAGAAATCATGAATCATCATGGTGGGGTCGTGTTGCTTGATGGCCATATCTACGGATCAAGCGGCGGAACATTCCGCTGTCTTAATCTCGACAGAGGCGAACTTGCCTACGCTGGACGAAGTGCTGGAAAAGGTGCCACCGTGTATGCCGATGGCCATCTGTATCTGCGAAGCGAAGCCGGCCCAGTTGCTCTTATTAAGGCAACTCCGACAGAACTTGTCGAAAAAAGTCGGTTTGACCAGCCAGACCGGAGTGAAGAAAAAGCATGGCCCCATCCGGTTATTGCCAACGGAAAGCTCTACCTTCGTGACCAGAACATCCTGCTCTGTTACGACGTGAAGAAGAATTAAGCCTCACTGCAGAGACTAGTTAGCTTTCCACAGACTTACAGAATCAAACATGATTCTGTTTGGTGCATCCTCGAAGGTCTTGAAAGTCAATTCGCTCCGTCCTTCGAGAGAAACCTGCTCGTGCTTGATGAGTTGGCCTTTTCCGTTGACTTCAATCCAAAGTGCACCCTCCTGAAACTCGAGTGAAACGTCGAGCCATTCGTTCAATTTGACGTTCGGTGCTTTTCCCAAGAACTGTTTTCCACCATGCAGCTTGACGGCGTAACCATTATCTCGAAAAGTCACCGTATTAATGTGGTGGCCAATGTCAAACTTTGGTCGACCCACCTGAAATTCTTTTCCTTCAAACTTTACCCGCATACGAACAACAAATTTTGGCGGCAGGTTATCGAGCCGAATAACAGGTGATAACCCAAGATGGTGATCACGCTTCAGCGCCTTCTCAGCCTCCGCCGCATCCTTGTAATCCGGGGCACCAATAAGTAAACCATCGACAACTTCCCAGTTCTTGGTTCGCGTCTGCCACCATTTTTTATTCAGTGGACCGTCAAAGCCGTCTGTGTAGATGAGTTCACCAGACTGAAACAGATGTGAATCGATCGGGGGTGGATCAACGGCATAGAGATTCGAGGCAAGCACAACTACAGACAACACAGCAAACAGAACCTTTTGAACACCCATCACGACAAACCTCTTTTGATTATTTGGACTGAAATGCCTTGCTCTGGACAACGGCATGCACGAACTCACTCACGGCATAATCTTTTATTTTTGCCGACTGAACCACTTCCTCTGCGAAGTCTTCGTCGGTAAAGCCGAATGGTCGGCCAAGAGCATACTCAATTAAATGCTCTGTAAAACCACGAGCAAAATCATCCTTGCGACTGACGACTATGTCTCGTAATTCAAAATAATCAGCGAAAGATGGGCCATTGTATATCGCACCCGAGGGATCAATATCCCACGTCTTTTTCTTGCCAACGCCACGACCTCGTTTGTCACGCGCCTGGAAGCTGTCTGTTGTTCGCCACTTTCCTGCAGCGTTAAAGTTTTCAAGACCGAGCCCAATAGGGTCGATCTTCCGATGGCAACTCGCGCACTGAGCTTCTTCCTGATGCATACGCAGTCGTTCACGCGTTGTGAGAATCTCTCCTTGCAGACGAGAAATCTGCGGCACGTTTGGTGGTGCTGGCGGTGGCGGATCATGGAGTAGATGACGAAGTACCCAGGCGCCTCGCTCAACCGGGCTACTTACCACGCCATCACTTCCCATCGCATGAATAGCAGCCATACCAAGCAGGCCGCCCCGAGGAGAACCCGCAGGAAGACTGACCTTTTGAAATTCATCCCCTGTAATACCTTCTATGCCGTAGTAGTTTGCAAGCAGGCCGTTAATAAAGACAGTATCACTCTTCAGCAATTGACTGATACGGCCATCCTGGCCACCACGAAAAAGGTGAGCAAATGATTGATAGACTTCTTCGCGAGCAGCAGAGCGAGTACTTTCGTCGAAGTCACGATAGAGTCTGGTATCAAACTGAAAAAAATCGAGGCGTTCCATATCCAGCCATTGGTGCACGAAACCAGAAATAAATTCATCTGAACGTGAATCAGCGATCATACGATCGACTTGCTGGCGGAGTGTTTCAGGCTGACTGAGCTTCTGTTGTTTCGCTAATTCGAGCAACTCACGATCAGGAGGAGCACTCCAAAGGAAATACGCCAGTCGCACGGCAAGTTCCCGATCAGTGAGCTGTCGCCGGTCATCCGCGTCATTGGGTTCATTCAGGTAGAGAAATCCAGGGGAGGCAAGAATAATGCTCAGCGGCAACCGGATCGCAGTATCAAAAGAGTCACCAGCCTTGCGACGAAGGGCAAAGAGATCTGAAAGCTGTTGAATATATTCAGCCTCGGGTTCGACACCCCGAAAGGCCTCCAACGCAAACAGCTCAATCATTTTCTGAGCCCGCAAAGATTCATCTGGTTCGTCGGCTTCTGTGATCCACCAATTCCTCCTGCCAGATTCATTGGACACATCCAGCGGTCCTTCCCACTCAACCCAGTCAATCCACAGAGCAGGTTTGAGGCCGACGCCATTTTCCTTCCTCGCATCGCGGTCTCGACCAGCATCTGCCTTCACATCGCGTTTTTCACGGAGGGCAAATGTGCGCGGACTATTTTTTGTGAGTTGGACTGGAAGCTCAATGATCTCCGGCTCGTCCGTTGAACCAGTAATCTGAAATGTTGCCAGGCGATCAAAATGTTCTTTCTCAGGAACGGCACCAAGGTCCACAAAGTGTCGTTCGGCCGGAGTACCTTCGACTGCCCCAATTCGGCATCGGAGTTTGTAGGTACCAGGCGGCAACGACTCAACAATATGCTCAGTTTTTTTCCAGCCAGACGGATGCTCTGGAGGTAGAGCGATGTACTCTTCCTTATTGACATTCGAAATAGTCAGAAATGAACCCACCTGAGTGAGTGGATCATCAAGATAGCGACGGAAGACCGGACCTTCCTCCTCAAACTGACGGATTCGAAATTTTGCGTCCTGCTCATCAACGATACCCTTCTGAGGTTTACCGGCATCCAAGAATGCTTTGCCCTTTTCATACCCACCTTTGAAGTATCCGTTGTACGTACCACCGACCTTCGCGTTTGCATGCAATTCAACTTCACGACGCTGCTTCCATTGTTTCCTTGAACTGCTATGAGGGCCTTCCAATTCCACCCAGTCAATCCAGATCGCGGGAGGAATGCCATACCCGTTTTCTTTTTTTGCTGCATTGAATGTTTTAAAGAGTGCTTTCGGCTTGCCGTTGTTTGGTTGTTTTTCCTGTACGGAGAACTCGCGAATTGTATTGGGACCAACCTCAAGAGGAATCTCCAGGATCTGTGGCTCTTCAATAGTTCCGGTAACCTGATTGGTGCTGATCGCTCTCCCTTCCAGCCCCCAATCCCAATCCGGGCCGGTGTACGTTCTCTGAGGATGACCAACCTGAATAAAATGACGGGAAGGATCGGACCCTTCAACAGCACCAACCCGCACACGAAGGGTATAGTTCCCAACTGGTAGTTTCTCCGGGGACACGATCACACGCCCAGTTCCTTTGGTGGGCTTCAAATAGGCTCCCGTGTCTCGATAGGGAAGGCTGGCGTAGTGTTTAAGATAGGCGTGCAGGTTTGGCCAATCGGGGTTTGCGCTTTGTGGAGCACGGGACTGATCAAAACCAAAATCTCGGGCATCGGGAATACCCTTGAGTCGATCAGTGAATCGGTAGAAACGCAGTGGATCAAGGATGTCTTTCTCTTTCTTGGCGATCTCTGCGATGATCGCTTGGTTTTCGGGAGTCTTCACAGCTTCATCAACGCCCTTCCGCCACTGGGTGAACCGCGAGAAACTGTCCTCCAACTCTTTGATACTCTTTTCGTTTTGTGGATTGATCGTCTTTTCAGGTTCAACACGATAGGTGGTTGACGCTACCGCCCCTCCTTCCGGAAGAGGGCCTTCAATTTCCACCCAATCAATCCAGATGGCAGGCGGGTGGCCATAGCCATTCTCTGCCTTGAGTGTGTTGTGTTCATCCCACCGCACCTTGAGACTTCCGTTATTGGTTTGTTTTTCCTGGACGGCGAACTCTTTTGGTGTACTGGTCCCAACTTCGAGTGGGATTTCTATAACTTCCGGATTATCGATTGTTCCTGAAACCTGATGACTGCTAAGAGCCCGACCTTCCAAACCCCAGTCCCGACTCTCAATTTCACGCTGGGGATGACCAACTTGGATAAACCGCCGAGATGCGGGTGTTCCTTCAACCACACCAACACGAACCCGCATGACATAGTTACCAGGAGGCATTTCCTTAGGCTTCACAATCACCCGTCCAGTTCCGTGCGTCAACTTTAGGTACGTGCCGCGATCACGATGCGGCAAACCGACGTAGTGTTTGTGAAGAGCTAAACTTCTGCTTCGTGAAGGATCGGCTGCCGCAGCTTTTTTCACATCACTAAACCCGAAGTCTCTTGGATTGGGAGTGCCCTTTAGCCTGTCTGCAAACGTGTAGAATCGATTGGGATGATCGATCAGCCGATCTGTTTTGCGAATCTCGGCAATGATTGCCTGGTTCTCTGGGCTCTTGGCTGCTTCATCAACCCCTTTTTTCCACTGCTCGAAACGGGTTTGCTGTTCTTCGATCCGCGTAATAACGTCTTCGTTCGCTGGGTTGATTGTCTTCTCCGGCTCGACGCGAGTGATTGCTGACTCTGTCACCGCTGATTCTGTGAGAGGACCCTCGAGTTCAATCCAATCGACCCAAATAGCAGGCGGGGTACCGTACCCGTTTTCCCGCTTGTAACTGTAAAATTCCGTTGAGAGCATCTTTTTACTACTCTCGGGCTGGCGTTCCTGAATACCAAACTCACGTGGTGTGTTCGAGCCGATCACCAGAGTTGTTTCAATGATTTCAGGATTATCCTCCGTGCCAAGTACCTGAAGACCCGCGAGTGGCTTACCCGAGAAACGAGCAAGGGCTCCGTTTACACGCTGCGGATGACCAATCTCGATAAAGTGACGTGAGGAATCAGATCCCTCAACGACACCCGCACGGATTCTCAACGTGTACTTTCCAGGCGGAACGTCTTTGGGATCAGGCACAACATCGATACGCTGAATACCCCAGGCAAGTTTCAGATACGTACCCCGATCACTGTTTGGAAAATCGAGATACTGCTTCATGTAGGCTTGAGTGCGGTCGTAGCCACCTTGGTATGAAAAGGAAGCCTTATTGCCATCTGTAAAACCAAACTTGGTTGCATCCGGAGCACCTTTGAGCAGGCCCGTGTTTTGATACAGTCGAACACTGTTCGTAAGGTCGTCGAGGTTGTATTTCTCACGAAGTTCAGCGAGTACCTTCTTGTTCTCCGGCAAAAGAGCTGCTTTATCAACCTCCGCTTTCCAGAGGAGGTACCGCTGGTACGTCTCTTCCTGCTCAGCAATCTTTTTACGACTCAAGACATTAACGGTGTTTTCTGGTTCAACCCGAAAAATTTTTGACGGCTGTTGCCGGGTAGCCTGTCGCTCAAAGGCTTCGTCTATCGCACTACGTCCAAGCTTCAGGTACTGCTCGATCTGATCACTCGAGATGAACTGAGAGGCACCTACGGTATCGAAGGTTCCCGAACCGCCATCGGCAGGGAGAGATGAAACGTCGACCTTCAAACCCAGAAGTTGCTCGATCGTGTTTTGATACTCTCGACGATTGAGTCGTCGCATGGTGATTCTGCCACCAGAGTCTGCCAAACTTCGCCGAGCCGCAACCATGGTCTGCGCGAGATCATCAAGAAAATCTGCCTTTTCAATTCCTTCTGGTTGACCGGAATCCTCCGGCGGCATCTCGCCCGAGTTCAACACGTTCAAGACTTTTTGCCAGCGTTCCGCCTGCTCAATGGTGGCAATGGTGAATGAAAGTGCTTCCAAGTCAACGCCACCCTCCTGTGTTGCAGAGTCATGACAGTCAAGACAGTGCTTCTTGAAAAACGTCTGATGGTTTTGCGGAAAGTCAACTCCGGACGTAGCAGCATGAGATGAAGCACAGAGCCACAACACGGTCAGGCCGATTGGGAATATAAAACGGTTCATGATTGATTCTCAACTTGTATGTACTGACGTTTCGTGCAACCGTGCCGGAGAATTTCTACGAAGTCCAGCACTTCGCTCAACGCCAAACTGTTGCGACGCTTATGATTGAAGCTCTTTCACAACGCCTGTGCTATCACCATGTTGATCGGTGTCG
>CAJQGO010000101.1 GCA_905477565.1 uncultured Planctomycetota bacterium | reverse complement strand
CTATTTTTTCATTGATTTGCCTTGTTGGTGGAACGTTATATTTGTCATGGATATATGCTGCTGAACTGCCTGAAGGGTTCGAGAGAATTCATTATGGCATGTTGGAACCCGCTGAAGGTTCTCCAGCAACCTCAATACCCGATTCCGCACGCGCTATAAATGGTCATAACGTACTCATCAAAGGCTATATGTATCCTGGGAAAAAACAATTTGGAATTCGTCAATTTTTACTTGTACGAGATCAAGGAGATTGCTGCTTTGGAGGTAATCCAAAAATTACTGATCGTGTTCTTATCCATCTTCGGGATGAAAAGGGTATGTCGTTTAGCTCTCGACAAAAAAAACTTGCTGGCACGTTCACGGTTCGTCCAACCGCTGGGCAAGATGGTATTGAGGGGGGAGTCCTTTATCATCTTGAGGAGGCATTTCCTCGCTAAAATTTTTGTCACTTTCCTTGCCCTCTTATTTTTTTCAGGCTGTGGTCAAGACACGAAAGCACCACTCTCTTTTGATGACAAAGATTCGCCAGAGACTCAAGAACATCGGTCGCAGCAAAGACAGAGAATCAATCGAAACGGTATTCGTGAGATATCTTTTGACGATATTGTCTTCGAAATGAAAGAAGACACGCCTTTTTCCCAAGAACTCTTACCAGAGCGAGTCACCTCTTTAGTAGGACAGCAGATTCGGATTCGTGGTTATATTCTTCCGAGTTTTCAACAGACTGGCTTAACCCAGTTTGTCTTGGTTCGAGATAATATGGAATGCTGTTTTGGCCCTGGTGCGGCGTTATACGATTGTGTCGTTGTCAAAATGCTTTCTGGCAGAACAGCTGAGTTTTCTATTCGTCCTGTAGCTGTTACCGGAACCTTTGGTATCAAGGAATTAAAAGGCCCAGACGGAAACCATCTTGCCGTTTACTCGCTCATCGGAGAATCTGTTCGATGATCGGCTTGAAGAATGTCATGTTGTCGATCGTATGGATGCTTTCAGACACTGTATTTCGTAGCGTATGCTCCTCTCTCTTCTTGCTCTCAGCTCTCACTTCAATAAGCTCAGCGTGTCCTTTTTGTGGCCCTGTTGAAACACCACTCTCCTATGGTATCGCTCGATCAAGTGACGTTGCCATTGGTGAATCTCTGACAGAGGCAGTTGCTAATAGGCAAGGCCAACGACGTCAGTCCTTTTCTCTTCTTTCGAGAATACTCCCCACATCTTCAGGAAGAAAAGCGATTTCCATTGAGCCTGCTGTGCCCCCTGTAGAGGCTGCTGTTGAAACTACTTTTTCTGGAACTGCTTTACTTTTTAATCTTCCTGCCGTTGGCTGGAAAGCTATTGCTGCCGATGAAATGTTTATTGGTTACACACTCCAAATACCTCTGTTAAAGCAACAGCTTTTTAAAAATGAAAATCGTCTGGAATGGTTTGAACAATGGCTCGATCATCCTAATCATGCTATTTCGAAAGATGCCTATGCCGAATTTGCCCTCGCTCCATTTCAAGAAGTTCGAGACTCTGCTCATGCCTTTTCTTCGGCAGAGGTTATCGATCACCTGCGTGACCTGTCTCTTCAACAGCAGAGGCGTGGATTCTATGGAATGGTAGCTGGTGTACTGGCTCGTCAATCACCCAAAGAGTCTCAGATAGCATGCACGAATGCGCTTATTCGTGAAATTACAGAACACCAATCAAATGATTTTCAGGCCGGTCTCGATGGCATTATGGCAGGACTCTTTATTGCTTTAGGAGAACAGGCTTTACCGGTTTTAAAACGTAAAGGTCTCTTTGAGAATACGGCGAGCCCTGTCGATCAGCGACATCTCCTTCAAGCATTACGCTTTTGCTGGGAATATCCATCTGACACTGTTCCTCGAACAGAAGTCATCTTAATCACCCGGAAACTCCTCCCCGTGCCGCACCTTACACGTGAGGTGATTGTTGACTTATCACGGTACCAGGATTGGGACTTTCGTAACCAGATCGTTGCGATGTGGGATACTCTTGGTGGTGAAGATCCACTTATTAGGCCAGCTATTGTTGGGTATCTCTTAGCATGCCCGTCAGAAAAAAGTGCTTCTCTACTCGCTCAGCTCAGGGAGAAAAATATCGAGCTATTCGAAAAAGCTCAACAAGCAGCGGCGATACCCTTTCCTGCTGCTGCACCCTAGTGTTTTTCAATCCTGCGTCTATCGGTTGAAAATCATGGCCGAGACTGCGAGATAGACATTTGTTTTTACTGCAGTTGCGTCTCAGCAGCAGAGTCCGGATTTATAACGGCAGTAGCTGCTGGGGTCACTGGCTCTTGCCAACCGGTCGTGACAATATCCGCATCCCTCTGTTGCAATCGCTTTGTATCCTCTGCGGTTGAAATCGAATCGATAGCCGATTTCTTTGTTTGTTGAAGCGATGATAGGTTAATCTCTTCGCCTGGAAAGCCATGTGCTGCAGCTGGGAAACTAGGTGTATCGTTTGGTATTGGTGTTGGGAGTTCTTCAGCATTGAAATCTGATGGCAACGTCGCTGGTAATTCACGCGTCGCAGGATCACGTGGAGGCATCTGCTGTGCTCGGGCTGCAGCACCAACTGCATCGAATTG
>CAJQGO010000100.1 GCA_905477565.1 uncultured Planctomycetota bacterium | reverse complement strand
GAACGCCGTGACGATCTTGAGGTGGTGGCCCAAACCCAAGCTCAACTCGCAGTCAAAGCATGGGAAGAGTACGCGCAAACTGAACAGTTTGTTGCTGAAGCAATGGAAAAAAACGATGCTGCGCTTGAGGCAGTTGGAGAGGCTGAGCTCAAGCTTGGTGAGCTGAGACAAAAACTGGCTGTCCTTGAGGTTGCCATCTCCGCAGAATGTGTCCCAGAGGATGTTCCCTGCGTCGAGGAGGCAGTTGTTTCCGTTGCCGAGAACAATGGTGACGATGTGCCCGTGCAAAATGCAAGTGGACTGTCGAACGACAAGCCCGCGGGAGCATCTTCAGACGAGAAAGAGAAATCTAGGATCCTTGATTCTATTCCTATGAAAAGAAAGGCCGAGCTGTGGTGGGTCAGCGAAGGGCTTGACATGGAAGAGGCACTACAGATGACTCTTGGCAGCATTGAGAAGGGTGAAACTGCGTACGAGAAGGCTAAAGCCGACAGGTCTCGGGCTCAGGATTTCAGCGTTGGAGTTGCGAAGTCCGCCCGGGAAGCGGAAGAGCTCGCTAAGGCTGCAGACAAGCGTGCCGATGATGCTATGACGCTTGTTCAGTCAACCATGGAGACTGCACTCGCAGCTCGTATTGCTGCGGCGGCAGCAGAAGCAGATATTTCTGCACTCGATAAGAGAGTCAACACGATGTTAGGCGAAAAGAATGACAGTCCGCTCACATCAGATGATGAACAAGACGTCGAGTGGATAGCAACCAGCCTTGATTGTGCCGAAAATGACGATGAATGTAAGGAAAGTGCCGCCGCGGCGCTGGATGCTGTCCAGATGATCCCTGCATTCGCTGACACCAACACTGATGTTGTCGAGAAGGATATCTTGAAAGAAAAGAAAGATTTGGAAGATGGAAAGTCAGAGGTTGAAAAGGAGAAGGTCGAGAAACCCAAGGTGGCGGCATCCTCTAAGCAGTTCGCGGGGAAATGGTTTTCATCAGAAACGACCGAAATGAATGCCGTCGGCATCGCTGCTGTTTTGGGCCTCGGCCTTGCAGTCGGCTCCCTGACACCAGGTGCCGCCCCCGTCCGCCAGGCCATGTCCAAAACCTCTTCACAGGTCACCACTTCTATAAAAAAAGGCTGGACCGCCATCACACTGATGATACCCGAAAGCGAGCGCAAGATTGCAGAGCATGCTGCACATGAAGCTCATGAAGCGGGTCTTACTGATGCTCTTGTTCTGCTGTTCACCTCGATCCTTGCTGTCACACTTGTTTCTAAGATACCTGGTGGTTCTCCTGTGCTCGGATTCCTTCTTGGCGGTGCTGCTGTGGGGCCATACACTACTGGTCTCGTTGGTCACGTGGCACAGGCGCAGATCCTCGCTGAATTTGGCGTGGTGTTCCTTCTGTTCAACATCGGACTTGAACTATCCCTCGAGCGTCTCCAGTCCATGGCAAAGTACATTTTTGGCATGGGCTCTGCACAGATGGTGATGACAACTATGCTATGCGCCGCCGCTGCAATCGCATGCGGCCTCACAATACCACAAGCTGTAGTCGTCGGCATGGGGCTGGCATTCTCGTCAACTGCAGTCGCTTTACAAGTCCTCCAGGATCGAGGTGAAGCCGGTACACGGCATGGCCGTGGTACATTTTCAGTACTACTCTTCCAGGATCTCACAGTCGTCCTGGTCTTCATGCTTGTTCCTCTACTCGCTGGTCCCGATAGTGGGTCGATCACCGCAATCATTGGGTCATTAGCGAAGGCAATTGTCAAAACAGTTGCGGCCATTGGTGCCATAATGGCGATTGGACGGACTATTCTTCGGCCTATCTATAGCCGCATCGCTAAACTCGGCAAAGCTGAGGTACTCACCGCCACAACACTATTTACAGCACTTGGGACCTCCCTCCTCACCCAGTCAATCGGTCTTTCCATGGCACTTGGCGCATTCCTGGCTGGTTTGCTTCTTGCAGAAACAGAGTTCCATCTCCAGGTAGAGTCCGACATTGCACCGTTCCGAGGCCTTCTTTTGGGTCTCTTCTTTATGACGGTTGGCATGCAAATCGACCCGACGACACTATTCGCAAATTTCAGTACTATTGTTACCATCGCCTTTGGACTTTTGGTAATCAAAATGGGCGTCATGGCGATTTGTGGCCCAGCGTTCGGACTGAGTTTGCTTGCGTCTCTGCGCGCAGGTGTATACATCGCTCCTGGCGGTGAGTTTGCCTTCGTTACTTACGGCATCGCAGCCGCCGCAGGTCTCCTGTCTATGGATATTGTGAATAAGATAAATCTCGCTGTTGTGCTCACCATGGCGGCTACTCCCATGCTTGCCAATGTTGGTGCCAACTTAAAAAAGCTGTTAAAAAAGGAGGATTCTGTCGCGAGTCTGCAGGCCAAGGAGGGTGATGTTGATGACTTGAGCGGTCATGTAATCATTGCTGGGTACGGGCGAGTTGGGCGGATGATCGGAGAGCTTCTCAGTGAGCAACTCATCCCTTTTGTTGCTGTCGACGTTAGTGCCGAAGATGTTCAGAAGGGCAGGGACATGGATGCGCCTGTGTACTTTGGTGACGCCGGATCTCCCGCGGTCCTGCATGCCGTTGGTGCAGAGAAAGCGTCTTGCGCTGTAGTGACACTTGACTCTCCGGGTGCAAACTATCGCACAGTTTGGGCTCTGAATAAGTACTATCCGAACATCAAAGTTTACGTGCGGGCCCGTGACATTGATGACGGCTTGGCACTCGAAAAAGCAGGTGCTAAGGCTGTCGTTCCGGAGACGTTGGAACCATCCCTCCAACTCGGTGCGGCGGTTCTAAATGAGATGGAGATGTCAAATGAAGACATTTCGATCGCCGTTGACAACTTCCGCCGTAATCACATGGGTGATCTGCAGATGCTTGCTAATAGGTCTGGCAGTGCTCTTGGTTATGGGCTTCCGTCCGACCTTGAAGCACTAAAATCGTACGATGCAGGTGATGAAGATGATATTGGCAAGGATCTCAACATCGCTTGATATACTATTGTCGTGCTACCGTCAAATCTACCGCCATGGGTGCGAGTAAGATGTTGATCGAACGTACAAAATGTTCGAACCTTTCTAGATGCGAAATCCGCTGTGTATTGCGACCACTCCACCCGTAAGATCTTCGTGCGCAACACACTTGAACCCGGCCTCACGCATGATCTCTTCCAGCTCCGCCTGCCTCGGAAACCTCCTGATCGACTCTACTAGGTACTGATAGCTCCACTTGTCTTGGGCTATGAGCTCACCCATCACTGGAATTACCCCAAAAGAGTAAGCCTCATAAAAGGAACGCAGAGACTCATCCCTCACACGACTGAATTCCATGCAGATGAATTTTCCACCAGGTTTCAACACTCTCCTGGCGTCTTTCAGCGCCGCGAGTTTGTCGGTGACATTTCGCAACCCAAATACTATGGTGTACATATCCACAGAGCAATCATCGAACGGCAGATTCTCTGCGTTGCCCTCAACAAAGTTTATCGTCGCAAGGCAGTTTCCTTGCCAGTCAGGGGAGTTGATGAGATCGAGTTGCGCGGCGCGCCGTTTCCCTTCAACCAGCATGTGCGGATTTACATCGCTGATTATGACTTTACCTGGAGCGAGCGTGACATCATGAACCCGAAAGACGCCGTCGCGAGCTGAAGTCTCAGCAGATCGCAGCGCGCTAAGCGAACGGAACCCGACATCGCCAGTGCCTCCGGCTACGTCTAAATGGGTCATTCCAGGAAATACTCCAAATTTGCTGACAAGCCGGTCCTTCCAGATGCGATGAATGCCAGCAGACATGATGTCATTCATCAAGTCGTACGAGGGCGCCACTTTCATAAACACCTCTCGCACCATCCCTTCCTTGTCCTCCTTCTCCACGTCCTTGAAACCGAAACTAGTGGTGGCAACGTTGACCGGTGGCCCCGCGAACTGTTTACTTGAAAACCACTGGTGCTTCAAGATCGACGATGAAAGTATGAGCTTCCCGCCGCGGCGTGCGTTGCTCATCAACATGCTCGTTTGCCAGAGAAAGGATCGGGTCGAAGTCCGACTCGGCCAACGAGGTTCGGCGCCGTG
>CAJQGO010000099.1 GCA_905477565.1 uncultured Planctomycetota bacterium | reverse complement strand
CTTTGCTGTTGTTAGTAAAAGTTTTCCAGGCAATGCGATTAGCGTGATAAGGATTCCAATCGCGTAACATATAGATAATTCTCGATTGTGCATGTGGTTGTCCAGGAGGCATTATTCAATTGTTTTTCAGTATATGAAACCTGAGAGTACTGTAGGGATACACACGGTGGTTTGGGTGATGATAGATTTTGGTGCTGTGAATACTTGATGTTTCAGTCAAGTGTACGTTCAGAGTATGCTTTGGTGTCGGCTCTCCAGATTGCTGTGTTAGGAAGATTCATTATGAAGAAAATTTATACAGTTCTGTTTTGTTGTGCTCTTTTGACAGTTGCTTTTGCAGACGCGCTCGATCAGGATCCGACCAAGGTGGAGTTCTTTGAACGCATTTACGGAATGGAGATTCAAGGAGTGAAGCCTTATGAAGAGTATCAGGATCCCGACTCCTTCTATTCCGAGATTGCAAAAAAAGTAGGTATTCCTCAGGTCGCGCGCAACGCCATTGAAAAAGAATTTGGATGGAAACAGAACGATAAGAGATTTTTTTACGCGACTATGATTAAGGGCGGGGGGGCGTCGCCTGATTGGGGTGTGATGGTGACAAGATTTCCAGTGGCTTTGAAAAAAGCGCAGTCGATAGAAGAAAGAAAGGCACTTCTTCAATTAATGGAGATGAAGTTTGTTGTGATTTCGTACGACGGTGATATTTCTTTCCCGGAGGTGGGGGAATCAAGTCGTAAAAAGATCAAGCCGGTTCATCCAAATCTTTAATAATTCGAGACGCAGTTGCTATGCAGGACCATCAATAACCAGTGGCTTGTGATTTGACTGATGCCGTTTTTACTCGCTATCGGCTTGAGTGAATCCAGCGTCGATAAGATCAGGATAGCCGGGTTGCAAGGCACGGGCGTCATAGCCGTGAGATGATAGTATACGCGCCGCCTCAAGGCAGCGTCCGCCGGATAGACAGTGACAGTAGATGATTTTATTACTGGGAAGCCGGTCGTGTAAATTGTTCTCGGCAGTGGTTTGAAGTTCGCTGAGTGGAAGAGACTGCGCAAGAGATAGATGGCCATGTGACCATTCCTTTGGCTCACGAACATCTATGAGGATAGCGTCTTGATTTAATACGTCGTGCTTAACCTTGGCAAGTGAATCCTTCGTGTGGTTGCCGGCAAGAACAGACGCGGCTGTTCCAACGAGAAACACCATTAGGAACAATGTTGTTTTGCATGTGTTTCCTGAAGATGGTGATTGATTCCAGGGCATCTTTGCAATGATCATTGCCATTCCGCACGTGTCGGTAAGACCAGCAAAGACAAGACCGGCTCCAATGAATCCGGCAAGACATAGTCCGGCTAGTTGAATCTCATTGATTCCGCCGAACGCTGCCAGAAGAACACCAGCGAAGACAAGTAATCCTGCTGCAATTCGGACTTGTCTTTCCAGAGATATTGCTTTGCGGCCTCGAACAACAGGAAGGCCCGCGGCCTCACAGGCAATGGTTCCTCCTTCGATATTAATGACTTTTTCGAAACCGGCAGTGCACATTGCATTACAGGCTTGTTTGCTGCGCCCCCCAGACTGACAAATGAAGTACAGGAATCCATCTTTGCCAGGATTCGAAGCCAGTGATGCTGGGTCAAGGCGATCAAGTGGCATGTTCTCTGCGCTCTGAACATGAAGGGTACTAAACTCTACTGGTGTGCGAACGTCTATGATCCTGATGGAGTTGTTATTTTGGAAACGATTTAGAAGTTCTTGAGGGGAGATGTTCTCGATCATATGTTCTTCCTTCAGGTAACGATCTTTACTTATGCAGCGCTGCACTTGCGGTGGCTACAAAATCCGATTGTATTGCAGAATAGGCTTCTTGTACCCGTTTCGTACAGTGCTCTATGAAGTCAAAGTTATTTTGTCAAAAATCCAGGAGAAATAGTTGGTGCCACAATACAATTTTCAGTTGTGTTGTGGTTTGTTGACTATCGAGGGGTGGCTATTCTTGGTTTATTCTCGGGATCGAATCTGCCATCTCATACTTTTTCAAAAAAATCCAATTCTAGTTTGAGTAATAACAAGGAATCCTTAGATGAGTTCAGGAAAAAAGGTACACGATCGTCTGTTGACGGAGCGATCTCAACTTGAAGAAGCTCAAGCTGCTGGTGTTGGACGTACTCTTGCAACGTATACACGGCTATCGGGCCCTGGTTGGTTGCAATCAGCCATAACGCTCGGTGGTGGATCGCTAGCTGGATCACTTTATTTGGGAGTCATCGGTGGATATGAATTTCTCTGGTTACAGCCCCTCATGATGATCCTCGGGATCGTAATGCTTTCTGCGATCGCATACGTGACCCTCTCGACTGGAAAGCGACCGTTTCAGGCGATGAATGAGCATGTCAGTCCGGTACTCGGCTGGGGCTGGCTTCTTGCTGCAATGATGGCAAACCTAGTCTGGGCGATGCCGCAGTTTTCTCTGGGTACAGCAGCGCTCCAGCAGAATTTGTTTCCAAACTATCTTGCAGGTGATTCTGCAAAAAACATTTGCGTTCTTTGTTTGTTTTTACTCGCTGCTGCCGTGGTCTGGTTTTATGACTCACCAGGATGGGGAGTTAAAATCTTTGAGCTGTCTCTCAAGGCAATGGTTGGGCTTGTGGTGCTTAGCTTTTTTGGTGTTGTGGTGGCAATGTCATGGAAAGGTGAATTGGACTGGATAAGCATTGCGAAAGGGTTTGTGCCAGACCTCAGCCTTCTTTGGCGCCCGGTCACTGGGCTGCATAGTTTCATAGATGACTCGAGTGCTCCTGAGTTTTGGACTACAACAATTCTTCGCGCGCAACGTGAACGGATGATAGCGGCTGCCGCTACTGCAGTTGGAATTAATATGACGTTTCTTTTGCCATACTCAATGCTCCGAAAGGGTTGGGATAGAGCGTTTCGGGGGCTTGCTGCTTTCGATCTATCAACAGGCCTCTTTATTCCATTTCTTATCGCAACGAGCTGTGTTGTGATTGCTGCTGCTAGCCAGTTCCATGCTCGATTTGATGAAAAATTGATTAATCAACCTGCTGCCGATATTACGGGTTCATACAGGGAAAACCTCGAAAAAAGAGTCAATGCGGAGTCGGTCTCCGGGGAACGTTTTGTCCTTAGTGAGTCAGAGATGAATTCGAAGATTGACGCTCTGCCGTCAGCTGATCGAAAGCTCGCATATATGTTGATCAAGAGGGATTCTCTTGATCTTGCATCTGCTTTAGAAAACTTGTTTGGGAAGGGCGGTCTTACACAAAAAGTTTTTGGTATTGGCGTTCTCGGGATGGCTATTTCGACGATAGTAATTTTAATGGTTATTAATGGGTTCTGTGTTACTGAGATGACTCAGCGCGATGGCGACCGTGTTGTGCAGCGACTCGGAGCACTGTTGCCAGGTGTTGTTGGTGGTCTTGGATTTCTTGCCTTGTGGGGAGATGATCAGGCGAGGTTCTGGCTTGCGGTGCCGACAAGTAATTTCG
Source organism: uncultured Planctomycetota bacterium (assembly GCA_905477565.1). Lineage (GTDB taxonomy): Bacteria > Planctomycetota > Planctomycetia > Pirellulales > UBA1268 > UBA1268. The sequence continues at coordinate 235 of CAJQGO010000099.1, read as the reverse complement.
GCATGGTGCTGTTGCCGATCGCATATATCGCATTCTTTTTCATGATGAACAGCCCATCTTTGCTTGGTGATGCCATGCCCAGAGGTATGTTACGGATTGTTGTGAACGGTGTAATGCTTGTGGCGATTATCGCTGCGAGTATTGGTGCTGGCTTAAGTGTATGGGCGAATGTTGGTTGGATTGGTGTAGCCTTTGCGGCTGGATTTGTTTCGAGGCCGCATTGACCACGCTAATC
>CAJQGO010000098.1 GCA_905477565.1 uncultured Planctomycetota bacterium | reverse complement strand
TGAACCTCAATGCAATCTGCGGTGGTAAAATAACATAGATTGCATGCGCAATATTGCATTGTACGACTGATCGTTTTCGTTAGTCTTTTTATAGACAGTTGCCGAGTGTGAAAAATGAAGATCAACACAGGTGAGAGCAGCATGCGTCAAGCTTCCGTTACGAGAATCGTTCTTCTCTGCATACAAGGGTTCAGCACGCTTTTAGTTTCGATATCAGTGGCAGATCAGCATCCCGATCAAGTGGCACGCCCGCCCAACATTCTGTTCTGTATTTCTGATGATCAGAGTTATGCCAATACCGGTGCGAATGGTGACCCGGTCGTCCAGACCCCAGCGTTTGATCGTGTCGCACGAGAAGGGCTTCGGTTTACACATGCATTTTGTGATGCACCAACCTGCGGGCCATCTCGATCAGCGATTCTCACGGGCCAGCATATCTGGCGTTTAGAAGAAGCCGGGAATATCCACAGCACACTGCCAGCAAAGTTCACAACCTATACGGAACTGTTGGCAGAAGCAGGGTACGTAGTTGGCTTCACGGGTAAGGGATGGAGTCCCGGCCGACTGGAACCTGGTGGTCGTACGATGAATCCTGCTGGCGTTTCGTTTCAGAAACGGAAAGCCAAACCACCATTCAAGTCGATGTCGAACACGGATTACGCTGGAAATTTTCAGGATTTCTTGGAGCAGGTGTCAGATGATCAGCCGTTTTGTTTCTGGCTGGGGACCTCCGAACCACATCGGGCCTATGAATTAGGTGCCGGAAAGAGAACAGGCAAAGATCCAGGCAAGGTGATAGTGCCACCCATATTTCCGGACAACGACATCGTTCGAAATGACATTCTTGATTATCTGGTTGAGATCGAAACTTTTGACCAACACGTCGCTCGTGCCATTGCGATGCTCGAATCCACAGGTCAACTGGATAACACCATCGTCGTCATCACAAGTGATCACGGCATGCCCTTTCCTCGAGCAAAGGCGAGTCTCTACGATGCAGGCTCGAGAGTGCCTCTTGCCATTCGCTGGCCTAGTGGCATCTGTAATCCAGGTCGTGATGTGAACGCCTTTGTAAACCTAAGCGATCTCGCACCAACCTTTTTAGAAGCCGCTGGCCTCACGCCACCAGGCATGATGACCGCACAAAGCTTGATGGAGATATTCTTTTCAGGTGATGACCCTGTAGGACGTTCCGCGGCATTCATTGCTATGGAACGGCATGATGGATGTCGGAAAGGTGGGAAAGGATATCCTTGCCGTGCGATTAGGATGAACGAATATCTTTATGTGTATAACTTTAAGCCGACACGATGGCCGTCGGGTTCACCGGACGCGAGCGTGTGTGCGAGATCGATTCCATTCGGTGAGATTGATAGTTCACCGACAAAGACATTCATGATGGAATATCAAAACAAAGATGGAGTTGCGAAGTTGACAGAGCTTGCATTCGGAATGCGGCCTGCTGAAGAACTCTATGATTTGAAGAGCGACCCGCACCAAATGGTGAACCTGGCAGGATCGATCGCGATGACAGAGGCGCAGGCGTCACTTCGTGGGCGGCTTTTTGATCACCTGAAGAAAACCGGTGATCCACGCGTCGTCGGTGGCACCGTGGACTGGGATTACTATCCATACTATGGGAAGATTAGTACGAGGGGATGGAGTGTTGATAAGAAACCTGAATAGAGCGGTATGAATTGGCCCCTTTGTGCCCACGATCCTGGAGAGTAGACAAGTATGAATTGCAATCGATTTACGTTGATACACGCGTTACTTGTTGCCGCGTCCACGTCCATTCTTTTTGCTGCTGACCAGCAACCTAACATCATCGTTCTGTTTGCCGACGACCTCGGTTATGGTGAGCTCGGCTGTCAAGGCAATTCAGAAATTCCCACACCGCACATTGACTCGATCGCGAACAATGGCGTGCGTTTCACCGACGGCTATGTAGCCGGTCCTAACTGCAGTCCTTCACGGGCAGGACTATTAACTGGGCGAATTCCGACTCGCTTCGGTTATGAATTCAATCCTATCGGTGCAGTCAATGAACACCCTGGCATTGGTCTGCCTGCTGCGGAAGTTACGATTGCCGAGTCGTTACAGAACGCTGGGTATACGACTGGGCTCATCGGGAAGTGGCATCAGGGTGGCACGGCGGACTATCACCCTTTTCGGCACGGCTTTGATGAGTTCTTTGGATTTCTACATGAGGGCCATTACTTCGTGCCGCCACCGTATAAAGGTGTGACAACGATGCTGCGCCGCAAGAGTTTGCCGTATGGATACACGGGCCGTTGGGTTGGAGGAAAAGGGCTCATTTATACTGATCATATGGGCGGCAACGAGCCCGACTATGATGCTGACAATCCCATTACCCGGGGCGGGCAGCCCGTCGTGGAAACTGAATACCTGACTGATGCGCTGACCCGTGAAGCCGTCGACTTCATTGACCGTCACGACGACAAACCATTCTTCTTGTATCTCGCCTACAACGCGGTGCATAGCCCTCTTCAGGGTGCGGACGCCTACATGAAAAAGTTCGCGCACATCGAAGACATTCACCGCCGCATCTTTGCTGCCATGCTCTCGAACATGGACGATAGTGTTGGAGCCGTCATGGCGCAGCTACGAAAGTCAGGCCTTGAAGAGAATACGATCGTGTTTTTTCTGAGCGATAATGGTGGCCCGACGCGTGAACTGACTTCCAGTAATCTGCCACTGCGAGGATCGAAAGGACAAATGTATGACGGCGGGTTGCGGGTGCCGTTCATGATGCAGTGGAAAGG
>CAJQGO010000097.1 GCA_905477565.1 uncultured Planctomycetota bacterium | reverse complement strand
TGCCGACTAGCAGGGACGCCAACTCGTCTCTCGGAATTTGGCCTTAAAAGCGAACGGATTCCCTGGCTTGCCGAACACTCAGGCGGCAACAGCATGAAAGGGAATCCAGTGCAACTTAAACCAAGCGAGTTACAGGATGTGCTCGAAATAGTTTTTTAAATATGTTTGATGTAGTTCAGTGTTTACTCAAGACAAAAAACAATTATCCCTAGTACACATGCAATAAGTGATAGTGTCAGAAGGATAAGTGAAAGAAGTTTTGAATCAGATTGTTTTCTAGTGGTTTCAGTTGTTTTTATGATGATGTTCGGTTGGGCTGGCTGTATTTGATCGTCTGTCTCAATTGAAAAGATTGCTCCGACGTTCTGCTCTTGAAGTGTCCGCGGAGGAGGTGGCATGGCAAATTTTCTTGTCGCAGTCTTTGGCACAGGTGGGATACCCTGATCTGTAGTAGGGGGGCTTGAATCATGCATGCTATTTGGATGTGGAAGGGCCTGATAGTGGTCGGAAAAGATTCAGTGCAAAAAGTGCAGCGTACAGTTTGACTTTTCTAGGCAACACTATTCAACGCGGTGCCATGCTGTGAGTTCAGCTATCGTGTGTTGGTGTTTGCGAGCAGTTTCACGAATAACAAACGGAATGTTTTCACGACATCCCAGTTTGAAGTGCGGATGCAATGCTCTGGATAAGCCAGTAAACGTGTCAACAGGAATACCGGCGTTATCGACGTAGCCGCCTAACCAATAACCAGGAGGAGTGTAATCTTCCAGCCACGTGTAGGGTGAGGTGATGACTAGCCAGCCACCAACACGAATGCGTTGCGTCATTGAATCGAGAAAGAGTTGGGGCTGATAGAGACGGTCAATCAGATTTCCCGCGAAAACAAGATCATAGTTGTGCATTTCGCTAACGAGATTGCATGCATCGCCAGTTTGAAATACGACTCGGTTGGCAATGTTGCTTCCCAGCAGGCTCTCAAGCGATATTTGACAGTCAGTCGACAATTCTCCCTCAGTTGGAATTTTGTACTGAATAACGCCGCTTTGCTGAACTTTCTTTGCTGCTTCAATGAAACCAGATGAGTAATCAAGGGCGTCAACGTGCTGAAAATGCTTTGCAAGTTCAAAGGATGACCTCCCCACCGCACAGCCAATATCAAGGCAGCGATTACGGCATTCAAATTTCACAGAACTCATTAAAAAATCGATGCAAGCAGCAGGAAAGTTTGGAATTCCAAGTACGGGTGGGCCGTAATGAAAACCTAAATACTGAGATACAAGACTGGAGGTTTCATAGAGCGCAGAGCCAGGTGTTTGTGGGGCCGTTTCTTTCATTTTTTCTTTATGGTTCATCGATATTTAGTTGGTAAAAATACGTGGGGCAGCAATAAGGCCGTCAATCAGACTTTGGGGTAAAGGTGACGTCGCCGCCAGTAGGGAGCCGACAACACTACCTCGATGGCACGAGTCACCGCCACATTGAGCATTTGAGCAGATTCCATTTGCTGGCTTGCCGGCATGTCTATATGCAAGAAAAAGTGCGGCAGGAAATGCATCTGGAATGTAGCAGGCAGATGAGAGCATCCCACCGATAACTACTCGGTCAGGGTAATTCTCCCAGCGGGCGATCTTTGCCCTTGAAACCCATTGAGAGGCCTCATCCAGAATGACCTCCCGTAAATCTGCTCCAAGGCTTACACTAGCCAAAATTCGAACAAGCACATCAGCTGCAGCAAGAACGTCATTGTCTTTGTGGGTGAGAGAGACATGGCTTTGCACTATTTCACGAATGTCGGGATGTCGTGGGCCAAGCGCAGCGATCAGTGCAGGTACGGCGACAAGACCACCAATGTGAATGTCACGGACTCCGCAATTGATCGCCTTTCTACCTGAGGCATAATTTGTGAAAAAGTGTCTGTGATACTCTTCAACGTAAGTGTCATGATGCTTCTGAGGTGTAAGCATAAAGTTGACATAATGATCTAGCCAGCGAGTGGAGTCGTAGTGCCCGGACCGTTGAACCAGCTCAAAAAGTTCAATTGCCAGAAGCGAATTAAGAGTGTTTTCGCCAGCTGTCAGGAATTGGTGGTAATGAACGCCGCGTTTTCCCCAATACTGGGCCTGCTCACGCAGAATATCGCCATCTGCGTTGAGTGGTTTGTATTCAGATCGCCAGAGAATGCTATCGGGATGAATCTTTTTTGGAGAGTGATAGCAATCAAGTATCCCAAAGTCTCTTTCAATGGCAGATTGGTTGTAGTACCAATGGACAGGCATCGCGACACTGTCGGCTACCATGGCGCCGAGCAAGATCTGTTTGCCAAAAGAAATGTCTGAAAGATTTTCAATGTCGACAGGATGTTTTTTTTCTTGATTTGATTGGTGAGTGTTCATCGTAATACTTGCTGAAAAAATTCTGCTACGCGAGAGTTTTTGGAGTTTTCAAATACACTTTCAGCTGGGCCATGCGACAAGACTATGCCGTCGCCTATAAAGGCAACTTCATCAGCCACTCGGCGAGCAAAGTTCATCGCGTGAGTGACGAGGACAAAGTCGGTTCCGGAGTGTTTGAGGCTCTCAATCATATCAAGTACTTCAGCAGTCATCTCAGGGTCGAGGGCGGAGGTCGGTTCGTCAAGAAAAAGCCTCTTTGGTTGTACAACCATCGCACGAAGAATTGCTATCCTTTGGTTTTGTCCACCAGAAAGTTCTGCTGGTCGTTTGTCAGCATGTTCGTAAAGCTGGAATCGTCTCAAGGGCTCTTCAACTCTGGCCATGGCTTCATCACGACTCAATCCGTGGACATGCACGAGAGGAAGAATGAGATTCTCACGAGCAGATAGGTGCGAAAAGAGGTTGTAAGATTGGAAAACTGTTCCAACGGTGCGCCGATAGAGCCGAAGGTTTGCTTCGTCTCGTTGGAGGGTAATTCCGTCGAATGCCACCGTCCCACTGGTTGGTATATCAAGGCCAGCAAGAATCCGAAGGAGCGTGGACTTCCCACCACCTGATGGGCCGACGAGAACTAGAGAGTTCACCATCCCGGTCTCGATTGATAGTTTGTCGAGAACCCGTGTGGTACCAAACGTCTGAGTGAGGTCTTTTATGGTGAGCCGCATGTGTTGCTTGGGTTGGTGGTTATCTTTCGTAACTGAACGATTTTTCGAGCCACCTCGAAGTAGCTGATAGTGGTAAAGTGAGCATTAAATAGCCAATCGCAAGAGGTACGTAACTCTCAAGAGTTGAATATGTAAAGGAGTTCACTTCACGAGCATTTAGTGTGAACTCGGAGATGGCAATAACAGAGAGGAGTGAAGAATCTTTGATGAGAGACACGAGTTGACCTGCTATAGCTGGCAAGACAAGGCGTATGGCCTGAGGCAAAATAACAAGCCGAAATGACTGCCATTGTGTCAGCCCAATCGCTCGAGCTGAGTCCCGCTGAGTCTTAGGTATGGCATTGAGTCCACCTCGAAAAATCTCCGCCATGTACGCTCCGCTGAAAGCAGCAAGCACCAAGGTGCCCACTACGAAACGATTTTCGAGACCAACCGCATTAGCTATGACATAAAAACCAAGGAGTAACTGAACGAGAAGTGGTGTTCCGCGAATGATTTCGACATAGATTCTTCCGGTTGCCTCAAGAAGTGGATTCCGAGCACCTAAGAACAACGCCACGATAAGGCCGATTGCAACACTGAGCACGAGGGCTGCAAGACTTAAGCCAAGAGTAACAAGCCAGCCGACAAGAAATTTCTGTCGATACTCCCAAACGCCAGACCAGTTCCAGTCGCCGGGGACTTGGAAGCAAGCAAGGACGAGGAGAAGGGTAACAGCCGTCGCAACAAAGAGGTGAGCAAAAGATCGAGACATGCCTATAGCATAGAGCGTTTACTTGAAAATACAGGGCCGTAATTCTGTGGGGAGGAACACCGCTGTCCCAGTGATTGAGCAAAAGGCTAAAAGGCGTCCCTTTCTGAGGCCTCTTGGCCGTCTCTTTTTCGCTAGAAAAAGGAAGCCAGAATATTTTGTACGAGGTTTTATCTAGAAGTAAAAAGGAATGTTATTGGCTTTAAAATAAGCTTTTTCGTCAGGTAAAAACTGTTCTCCAAGTTTTTCAAAGCCACCTGTATCTTTAAATTCTTGGAGGAATTTGTTGATTGCCTGAAGCAGTGTGATGTCCTGTTTTCGTAGTCCAATGGCCCAGGTCTCCTGACGGAATGGATTAAGAATGGCTCGAGTGGTCTTTGGATGACGGCGATGATGTCGGTACACAGATAGTGAGTCATAAATGAAGGCATCTACTTTGCCTTGCATGACCTCAAGCACAGCAGCTGACTCCATGTCTAAGACAAATATGTCGGCATTTTTGAGTTGTTGGGCCGCATATTTGTGAGCAGATGTTCCCAGTTTGACAGCAATACGAACACCTGGTTTTGTGATGTCGTCAGGTGAAAGGACCGGCGAATCTCTTCCGACGAGAAGAGTGAGTCCAGTTTTCAAATATGGGTTCGAGAAGGCGATTGCCTTGGCCCGCTCTGGAGTTGATGTCATGGATGAAATAATGCAATCAATCGTACCTGTTCGAAGTGCTGGAATCAGTCCATCGAATGCGATGTTTTCAATGAGAATCGAACGTCCGAGTGATTCACCAAGTGATTTTGCTAGTTCTACGCTTATGCCTTCCGGCTGGCCTGCGGTATTTGTCATTTCAAATGGCGGATAAGAAAGTTCCATGCCAACACGAAGAATAGGAGGAGCTGCCTTTGCTGTTGTTAGTAAAAGTTTTCCAGGCAATGCGATTAGCGTGATAAGGATTCCGATTGCGTAACATATAGATAATTCTCGATTGTGCATGTGGTTGTCCAGGAGGCATTATTCAATTGTTTTTTCAGTATATGAAACCTGAGAGTACTGTAGGGATACACACGGTGGTTTGGGTGATGATAGAT
>CAJQGO010000096.1 GCA_905477565.1 uncultured Planctomycetota bacterium | reverse complement strand
CGAATCGCTTTGGGCCTGAAGCAGATGCAGGATGACCCGTGGACTGCTGATATTCCTGATAGATACAAGGTTGATGATGTTGTGCATGGAACAATTACCAAGATTACCAATTTTGGTGTCTTTGTTGGCCTTGAAGACGGCCTTGAAGGACTTCTGCATATTTCTGAACTGTCCGATGATAAGATCGAAAATGCAGAGGAATTAGTCCAGGTTGGTGATCCAATTGATGTCAAGATTCTTCGTGTTGATATTGAAGAGCGAAAAATCGGACTCTCTAAGAAACAGGTTTCTGATTCCGAAACTTCTGCACCGACAGAAGCTGCACCGACAGAAGCTGCACCAGCAGAAGCTGCACCAGCAGAAACATCACAGACAGAGACATCGAGCGACGGCTAACTTTACCTGCTGACTTATTTCTGTTTGGAACGACTGTGCTCAATTCCGAGGACTGATCCTAAAGGCTCATGCTGCGGTACATTGGCAGAATTCCTGAGATGCGACTGCTGGTTGTGGTTATAACGCACTGAGACTTCGCCGCCCTCTCGAAGAGCATCCATGTCAATACGACCCCTTTTCGGTGAGCAGGAAGGGGCGTCTGTTGGTGTGAGTAAAACTTCTCCTGTCCGGGGGTCAATGAAATCGACCTGCGTTGCAGAAACCATGTTCTTCCTGACGAGCCACAGTACCAGACGACTCCCAGCAACTAAATCTTTTTGATCAATCGACCGAATTGTCTCCGGTGGAAGTTGTTCCCATGAAGGTGTCACCGATCCTCTGATTCCAGCAGTTAAATCTTTGTCGAGACGATGCTGCTGTTCTTGTTCGGCACGTCCTGAGGACATCTTCGATTCCGTTGGGATGCACATGGACTGAGCGTGATTTTGAACAGCCACCAACCCCTGCTGGCATCCCGTAATGACCGATGGAATATCTCCAGTAATAAAGAAGCCAGCAACTACCAATACAGTCAATACAGTACGAACCATCAATTTTCCCCGTGAAAAAACACCTTTTTGCTGGAAAACTTGCGTCACTGAAGAATCGGAAGTATTCCCGAAGTAAGTATTGCACGCGTTTCAGGTCATTCATGCATGGAAAACAGCCTAAATCAAAGAAAAAAATGTTTTTTCGGCTAGCACCAGATGTTCCGGATTGCCAGTATCTAGCCGCGTTACGTTTCAACAAAGGTCAGAAAGCCTGATGGAAATTCAAGAAGACTCAAATCGCATTGGTATCTCGGCTGTTTCCGTACACCGACCATCTTGGATATTGAATAACGCCTGGTTTGGCGAGACGATGCCAAGGAAATTCAGCCGTCATACCGGCATTGAGTCAAGGGCTATTTCCTTAGAAGATGAAGTAACAATGGGAGTACGAGTTGTTCGTAAATTGCAGGCTGAGACCGGCTGCAACCTCGCCGACTGCCGGGGTATCTTATTTGCCTCACCCTCATTTTTACCGCCAACCATTGCTGATCGTTTTCTTGGGAAGTCACAAGCCAGACTTGAACGACCGCAACATGCAGCCCGCCAATTAACCAAGCGGCTGAATGTGCCACATATACGAACGCTTGGTATCAACTGGTTTTGTTGCGGCTACAGTCGATCCTTGAGCCTGATTCAAAAGCGTTGGGCTCCTCACCTTAATTTACAAAATAATGAATTCATACTCGTTGTAGCAGCGAGTCGTATAAGTCGAATCACAGATTACAGCTGTAGCCAAACTGCTGGCCTTTTTGGTGATATGGCCTCAGCAACACTCCTTGCTCCACTAACAAGTCAACGGTATCCCGCACACTTCGAACTGTTACACGCAGACGCTCGTCGTGAACAGATCGAGCACCCCGCGTTTAACTTCGAGAGGCGAGAAAACGTCCCAATACCATTACCAAATGGTGGAGTTGCACACGCGGATAACCGAATTGTTTACACACTCGATGGCATGGCTATTGCCGACACGGCTCCCCGTCAAATGTCGGCCGCTGTTGCATCAGCACTTGAAGCCTCAAGTCTCTCCGGAAATGATGTTGACTATGTTGTTCCCCACCAAGCGGGTACTGGCATTGTCCGTTTCACAGGAATGAAACTTGAAGAGTACGGGATCGGTGGCCAGCTTATAAACGGACTGACTGAACGAGCTGGGAATGTCAGTGCCTGCTCAGTTCCTTTCGCTCTCCGAGAAACATGGGATCAACTTGGTGGCATTATCGCTTGCCCAACAGCTGCCGTTGGTAGTCCTGGAAAGCCTGAGGTACTTCGTGGATGTGTTCTTCTAAAGTCCACACCGTACCACGAGATACGTCGCATCCAGGCAGCGTAACATCTGCTGATCTACTAGCGGTGATTCATATCACAGGACAAACCACCAGCTGCAGGAACATAACAGTTCTTGGCATAGTCCATCACCATTCGATGTGCACTAAACCTCCACGCTAATGATGAAATAGAGTGCATCATCATTTTTATCCAGTCGCGAGGTAGTCCATCCACGTCTCGTTCATAAAATAGTGGGATAACTTCGTGCTGAAGCACATCAAATAAGGCCTCTCCATCCCGCTGATCGGTGATGTCATCTTGGGCGTGTGTCTCTCCACGGCCGATCGCAAAACCGTTCCGGCCATTAAACGCTTCGGCCCACCAGCCATCCAAAATCGAACAGTTGATGCCACCATTGAGAACAACTTTTTGGCCACTGGTGCCAGAGGCTTCGAGGGGACGTCTTGGGTTGTTGAGCCATACATCAACACCCTGAATAAGATGCCGACACACATTGATATCATAATCTTCGACAAAGACGATTCTGCCTGCCATCTGTGAATCGTGTCGCAAGTTTGCAATTTTTTGTATGAGGGCTTTCCCTGGCTCATCCGCAGGATGAGCTTTTCCTGCGAAAATAATCTGAATCGGTCTGTTCTTATCACAAACTAATTCATGGAGCCGATCAAGTTGAGTGAGAAACAGTGCTGCCCTTTTATAGGTTGCAAAACGCCTCGCAAATCCGATAGTGAGCACATTTGGATCAAGGACCGTACGAGCGGATTCGATCGTTTCATTACTCTCTTCGCGGCGATTACATTGCCTTGTTACTCGCCGCCGAACAAATTGGAGCAAGAGGTTCTTCAAAGCATAGTGAGTTTCCCATAGTTCCCCAGGATCAACATCGTAGATTTTCTGCCAGACATCTGGCTCGCCCATCCGACCAACCCACCCAGAGGGAAACAAACGATCATAAAGCTGAAGCATCTGCCACGAAAGCCAACTTTGTACATGTACACCGTTGGTTATATGACCAACCGGCACTTCCTCTTCAGCTCGTGAAGGCCACAGACCTGACCACATTCGTCGACTTACATGACCATGCAAAGCGCTCACAGCATTAGCACGACGTGACAACTTAAGCCCGAGCACAGTCATGCAAAATGGCTCCTCGTGATTATGAGGTTCAACGCGTCCGAACGACATCAGTTGATCATGCGAAATACCAAGTGCATCACGAGTTGGGCCAAGATGCTCCTCGATCAGCCCACTATCAAATCGATCATGACCGGCTGGTACCGGCGTATGCGTTGTAAATATGGTTTGACGAGCCACCTGACTGACTGAGTCATCGAACGAATATCCGTCTCGGTCCATGCGACCACGAACGGCCTCGAGCGTAGCGAATGCCGAGTGGCCCTCGTTGAGGTGATACACGCCAGGAACAATCCCAAGCGCTCGAATCGCCTTGACACCTCCAATGCCCAAAACCATTTCCTGTCGAATCCGAGTCCTTGTGTCACCACCATAAAGGCGACTGGTTAACTCTCGATCTTCCGAATCATTCCCATCAATATCGCAATCCAAAAGAAAGAGTTTGGCACGACCAACAGCCATTTGCCAAACCTTCGCATGTATCGGGCCTGACCGAGTTTCAACTGTAACTGTAATGGACGCTCCGTGTTTATCAGTGGCCGACTCGATTGGCAGCAGATCAACTCGAGAGTCCAAATACTCTTCATGCTGATATCCATCACAATCTAGTTGTTGCCTGAAGTAACCCTGGTTATAGAAAAGACCAACTGCAACGAGAGGGATTCCAAGGCCACTCGCACTCTTCACGTGGTCACCAGCCAAGACACCAAGGCCTCCCGAATAAATTGGCACTGACTCATGGATACCAAACTCTGCAGAAAAATAAACAACCGGATTTGAACCGAGCACGCCTGCGTGCACGTTACTCCATGTTGAATCAGCCGAAAGATACTCTTTGAGTCGTCTATGTGCTTGATTGATTCGACTGTACAAGACGAGTTCTGCTGCGCGAGACTCGAGACGATCGGGAGTAAATTCTGCTAATAATGCAATCGGGTTATGATCGAGTTGTCTCCAGCGAATTGGATCTAGATCCCGAAATAGATTCGTAACTTCTGGATGCCAACTCCACCAAAGATTCTGAGCCAACGTTGTGCACTTTGCATACAGTGACTGAGGGGAAAGTTCATCCAGAGCAAGCGTCTGCTGAGTGATGTTCGGACTGTTCGGTTCTACAGTGTGATCAACTATGTCGTCGATACGGCTCACGGTGTAACTCCAAGTGAGGGGAGGAGATGGTAGGGCACCAGCCAGGGATGAATAGTATATCGTGGTACGCCGCAAACTGCTTGGGTCAGCAAGTGCCGGGGCAAACCTATAGAATCAATCGCTCGTGCCTTCACAAAACAGGATAGAATAGGGAAAACCATGTCGATTCTTCCCCCTCAATTTCCGACCGGTTCATCACTCGCAGAACTCTGCCAGGAGATCAAATCGATTGATGAAAAAACTAGAGAATTAGGTCCTTGGAAAAGTGGTGCCTTTGCGAAACTTGCTTCTCACGGCTGCTTGGCGGGCTGGATTAAGAAAAATGATGGTGGAACAGAGGCTTCAGAAACAGAAATAATGCGACTTCTGGTTTCCATTGCATCTTGTTGTCTCACTACTGCATTAGCCCTCACGCAATGGGCGAGCGCTGTTCGTATAGTCTCTCGAGGAAGTCAGAAAACTCGAGCGAGTTTTCTTCCTGACCTCGCGGCAGGCCGACAATTTACAACTGTTGGCATATCTCAACTCACAACCAGCCGACAGCATCTAGGACGGCCAATCCTGACAGCGAGACAAACAGACACGGGCTGGTCCCTAAATGGCAAGTGTCCCTGGGTTACTGGCGCCGACAGTGTGCATACTCTTGTTACAGGTGCGGTACCTATGAATTCAAAAGATTCTCAAGCGACTCCACATTTCTTCATCCTCA
>CAJQGO010000095.1 GCA_905477565.1 uncultured Planctomycetota bacterium | reverse complement strand
CCGGTGAGAGATAAAATTGTTGGGTAGAAGTCGAGGCCATTCACCATGACGTCTGACTCAACGCCTCGCTGTATTCCTGGACCGGTGATGATCAGCGGAACACGAGTGCCACCTTCCATGAGCGAGATTTTGCCACGATCAAGTGGATAATTGTCGGTGATAATTTGCGTAGGGCTTCCTTCCATACCACCGTTGTCAGATGTAAAAATCACATAGGTATTCTCGATAAGCGCGTGCCCAGGCCAGCGTGGATCCTCAGTATTTTCAAGAGATGAAATGAGTGTGCCCACATAATGGTCGAGTTGTTCGACCATCGCACAGTAGAAGGGGTTTGTCTGACCTTTGCCCTGCCATTTTTGGTTTGGGTTGTCAGGAAGTGTCACACCAAGTTTCTGTACATATTTCGTGAGAAGATTCTTGCTTCGAGTTTGAATTGGTGTATGCACAAGCCAAGTTGCGTAATACAAGAAAAATGGTTTTTCTTTTTGATCAGAAAGAAACGTGAGGGCGTCTTCAGTAGTCTGATCCCGCGGAAACCCATCAGCATCCAACCGATAGGCATCGGTTTTTTTCTTCGTTGCAAAGTCACTCATACGATCTGGTTTCATCGCGCGACTGACACCGAGATCGTGTCGTGTCCAATCAAATCCAACATCTTGTGGCTGTGGGAATGCATTGTGATTAATTGCAACATGCCATTTTCCGGAATGTCCTGTGACGTATCCAGCATCAGAGAGAGCACGGGCAATGGTGTACGTGTCTTCCGGCATGCGGCCACTAAACCATGGTGATATCATTGTCCAAGCGTTGAGGTGGTGTGGTGCGGGTGGTGCTCCACCGACAACATGTGTCTTCTGAGCTCGTGCTGGGTGAATCCCACTTAAGATTGCACATCGTGTTGGTGCACAGGTTGGCGCGGGTGAATATGCCTGCCAGAATTTGACCCCCTTTTTTGCAAGAGCGTCGATATTCGGTGTCTCCATAGGGCTAGGCTCGTCAATGTCATAACAGGTGACATCTTGCCATCCGAGATCATCGGCAAGAATCAGGACGATGTTTGGAGCCGGTGCAGTGTGGTGAGGCTGTGATGAAGCAGTACCGCTGAGGATAACGGTAGCAGATAAAGCACAGAGGAGTATTCTTATTTTTGTCATAATGAAATTAAAAGATTCAGGAAGCGTGTGGTCTGCGATTCATGTGGCTGAATTGTTGTATAGTGCAAAAACTCAGATGCCAATCGGAAAGAATCCAATAAAAAAACAAGAACTCTACTGCACTCAACCCAACAGATCATCTGACTGAGTTGCATATAGTCCTTTGACATCCGAACCCGACAGAATGAACAAACTATAAGGGAAGCTTTGAATGTATAAAATGGTGAGGCCTGTTGCTTTCTGTTTTGTCACAGTTTTGGCCAGTGTTGCAACGGTTGAAGCTGGTCAACGGTACGAACTGTCTAAGCGAGCAAGTGAGATCGATGCGGCAGCACAAGAGCATCCAGAGTTAGGGTTTGTTTTCTCAGACCCAAAGACTGGGAAGCCCGCTGATGTAGAGCATGCCATTGTCGATACCCGCGTTCCCTCAAAGCGTCGACTTGTTATCTGGTTGATGGCGTATAGCCCAGAACTTTTTGACAGGCTCGCAGGGTATGGCCTTCATGGAATTCAAGTTCATTATGCCAACCGTTGGTTTGGAACTGTGCCGCCTGAAGTGCGCGATGCGGGAGGTGTTCTTGGTCCAATCCGCCTTGAAGCAGCAACTGGTGAGGACCATAGCCCCCTTGTGAGTATTCCCAAGCCTGATGGCATGAAGGAACGTGCGCGACAGTTTCTCCGGTGGCTACAAAAAGAGAATCCACAGGGGAGGTGGGGACAATTTCTCACAAACGACCAGCGTGATCTGCGGTGGGAAAAGGTAATCATGGCAGGGAGTTCTCATGGATCAACGACTGCAGCACGATTCTCGATGCATCAGTCGGTAGATCGTGTTGTGATGTTCTGTGGGCCTCGCGATAACACGGAAATCTGGCAGGGCGGCCGTTCTGCCACACCGCCACACCGCTTTTTTGGTTTTACTCATGTGCTTGATAAAGGATGGCAGGAAGATCATTACTGTCGGTCTTGGCAACTACTCAAATTGAATCAGTGCGGTGATGTCGTCAATGTCGAGAATTCATCTCCACCGTATGAAAATACTCGACGACTCATCACAGACTGTGACCTCAAAGGAAATGTACGACAGGCACATTCCGGCGTTGTTCCAAAACAGAGTGCCTTTCGAAATGATGAAGGTGCATTTCGTCACGAAGCAGTATGGAAATATCTTTTCCTTCACCCTGTTGAAAAGATTGGCAAAGAAGTGGGCCCGGATGCCGATTGTGAAATGGCGCCGTAGTTGCCTTAAAAAATATTCAGGCGTGGAGTCGAGCCATCAGAATCTTTTATGCAAAAGATCAACAGCTCTCTACGCAATATACTTATTGGCCGAAGCCGAGTTTTGGTGGCTTCATACTTCGAAGTGTCAGGACGGCACCCACTGACATGAGGGCAAGTCCAAGCCATCTCGGTGGAGAGACAACCTTTCGGCTTGCGGTACCCTGCCAGGCATTTGGAGTGATTGTTTCCTCAGGAGTGATCTGAGCTGCTACTACCTGGCTTGAAAAGTCACTTAACGTAAAAGATTCAACCATCCGAAGTTGGATGCCAATAAAAAATACGATAAGACCGACGAGTAATATTGTGTGACGTCTCACAGGAATTGTTCCACGAGTGGTGGGGAGTGGGGCCCTTGCATTAAGTGAGATCGACCCGAGTTATTTCCTGATTCAATTCAGACTGCAGATTGACGGTTATGACGGTTGATACGGATGCAACAAAAAGGATCAGGATGGCACATCCGTCGGCGTCTGCTTAGAACTGGAACCAGCAGAAAAGGCAATGAATCAGTCGGCAGTAATTGCCACTGCGGAAGCTTGCCCCATTGTGCTGAAATTGATCGCAATTGCTGTATTCGGCCGCCCTGTCATCGGCTTTTCACGGATGACCTGAATGGGACATGCCGGGTCAGGAGTCTCATAATTGCGTGTTGGAGGAATCGTTCCAGATTCAACTGCAAGCACACTGGCGGCTAATTCAAGAAGGCCACTGCCGGCACCTGCATGGCCGAAGTTCCCCTTTGGTGCCGTCACAGGGGTGTCACCAACGACAGCGGCAATAGCTTGTGCCTCAGCAGTATCCATAGGTCCGGTACTAAGACCATGCGCGTTGATATGACCAAGTGTCTTGGCATCAAGGCCGGCTTGTTTCAGCACAGTCCGTAACGCCATTTCAACGCCGCGTCCCGTTGGAAGATTCTCTTGCTTTCTTGGTTCACAGCATGCAGCTGTTGCAAGAATTCGGCTACGAATATGTGCATCTCGCTTCTCAGCGTGCTCTCGTGATTCGAGAACAAGAACAGCGGCGCCCTCTCCATTGACAAGCCCATCTCGATGAAGGTCAAAGGGCCGACATGCTGATTCAAAGTCCTCGCTCCGCTTTGAAAGTGATGCATTTCCTCGTGCGACCAGTGCTGTTGGGTGTAATCGACTTCCAGTCCCACCCGCAAGCATGACGTCAGCCCAGCCTCGCTGTATGACAGTCGCTGCCTCAGAGACGGCCAGTAAACTTGAAACATCCCCCAGAACAATCGTGTTATTAGGACCACGAGCATCTTGTGCAATCGCAATATGCGAAGCCGTCATGTTCGGCAGGTGCTTGAGTAGCCAGAGTGGCTGTAATTCCTCTTGTATCGCTTCAGCCCACTGGTCATAAGAAAATGTACCAGCTGCAGTTTTGGCACGGCGGTAGGTCGTCTCAAGATCATCAAGATCTGCATAGATCATGTCATTCCCAAAGACGACTCCGAACCGCTCTGGATCAAGGTTTTCACTTGCTACGCCAGCGTCGGCCATGGCGAGGTCTGCTGCTGCAAAACCAAATTGAATATCCCGACTCATGACCTTTAAACTTTTGCGGGGCCGCACATAGAGTTTGGGGTCGAAACTCGGAACCTGTCCACCAAAGCGAACAGTAAGACCATGCGCATCAAAAAGATCGATAGGTCGTATTCCATTCTCACCTTCGAGGAGCGCATGCCAAAAAGCATCAGCACCAATTCCTATGGGGCTGATGACTCCGACACCAGTAATGACAACATCCGATTTATTCTGCATTGTTTGACTAGCACTAGGTTATCGGATGACGACAAAAAAGAACTCAAGTCGACTCTCGATCGCCTGCATAAATCGTCGTGAATGGTGTTATTGCCGGGGGTGGGTGGCCCGCCAGGTAGCCGGTCGAACGGGGTCGTTTGCGTTCCATAGGCCAATCTGGGCTTTTTTTGCAGCCTTCTCTGCTGCTACCAGATCAGCGGGTGGTGAATAGCGGTCAAAGACCCAAGCGAGACCTTCAGCAACCAGTTCCCGGTTAATATTCCTGTCATCCACCCAGAGAGTTGCAAGAAGACGGTCATATTGGTCACGACCCTTTGGTGTCATGTGAAATGGAGTTTTGTTTAACTTCTGAGCGAGTGACTGACGGGCGGCTTGTCCATAAGGCTGCCGGTACTCAGGAGCATCAATATCTGCGAGTCGAATTTTTTCGACATGACCGTTTTGATCAATAGCTGTTACGGTGTCGCCGTCATGAACTTTTCGAACGGTCCATGTTGTCTTGGATAACGAATGTGTGTCTTGCTGACGACGACACTCACCAATCGTCAGAAGGGGGACAAGAAGAGCAAGTGCACCGAGTAGTTTATAGAGCTTGGAATACATTCGCCGTTACCACAGAGTAGACTTTGACAGGAAATATGCAGTTCTATTTAGCATACCGTCAAAACAAGGTATTCTGTGCTTTTCTACTCACTGTACAGAAAGTGATGTGACCAGAAAGTTTTTATGAAGGACGTCCACCGGGTGGGCCCCGACGTCCTGGAGGTCCACCGCCTCGGCCAGGTTCCATACCGAGTTGCTCACGACGTTCGTTCATGGCACGTCTGTATTCTGTTCGAAGAGCTCTTTCATCTGGAGATGAGTTGTCGAGGCGGCGCTTCATCCAATCGTTTCGGGTATCTTCCGTTCGCTGTCCGCCACGACCTCCGGGACCTGATTCACCACCGGTATTTGGCCCACGCCCTCGGCCTTCCTGCCCACCGCCATTTCGACCGTTCTCCGAAGTCTGGCCGTTCGCATTGGCTTGCTCACGGGCAGCCTTTTCAGCTGCCCATCGTTCTCGACGCTCTTTGCTGCGTGCCTCTTCAGCTTTTATTCGTCTGTCCATTTCGGCCCGGCGTTGCTCAGGGGGAAGAGCAAAATATGACTGGGTTGCCGCACGTTCACGGGCAGTGAAGAGGCGCCCCATATCTTGGCGAATCTGACCACGATATTTTTCAGGGACATCTCTAAATTTTTGAAACCACTCACCCATATCAGGACCTGAAGATCCATAGGGAATTTCATTTCGAGCTACTCTGGCGAGACGGGCCACTTCGTCATCGACCATTGAATGGAGTTCAGCAACAGCCTGAGGCTCAGTGAACCCACCACCCCACCACGTACCGAGAAGAAAGAGTAGTACGAGACACGTACCAGCGACAGCAATCCGAGATAGCCACTTCTTTCGCTTCGAGCGGCTTTTACCAGAATGCTGGCTTACAGCGGTACGGATTGAATTGCGAGCTTTTGAGGAACTACCCATGTCCTGCTCCTAAAAATCTTTCAGAAAATGTAGCGTGTAACGATGTGGACACACCTCTATCTCAGAGGTCCAAAGAATGAAACGCTTCAGCAACGAAGAAGTTCTGAAAATTAATAATACCATCAGATACAGCCAAAAAAACGATAGTTCAAATTTCTACCGGACTTTGTATCAATTAAAGTTCCACAACAAGTGGCTCACTATCGGCTGAATGAGTCCACATCTGTGTAACCGATGTTCCACTCACCGAAACAGTGATTTCATAGTCACCGAAGAATGCTTTGGTTTTTACCTGCCCCTTAGTATCTGTCTGCATGTCGGTGTTCGTTGCCCACGTGTTAAGCACAAGTTCTCGCCATATTTTGATAGCGGGTCGTTCAGTCCAATCTTTACGAATCAGAGTTCCCTCAGGTTTCCAATGATAGCCAGCCCAGAAACCCCAGTTGATAAAGGCCGTCATTTTGGGATGACTGAACGAAAGCGTGAGTACGTCCCGTAGATAATCGGCATGCAGTTCATCATCGTTACAAACAAAGTCATACTCAGTTACAACGAGCCGATCGACAAGTGGTGCAAACCGTTGGTACCGTCGCCAGAGGTCTTCCATGCCTCGCAGGTTGTTAATTGAAAAGTGACTCTGAAAGCCAATACCATCTGCTTTTGACGATGCCTGTTCTTGAAAAGTTTTCATGAACGTAAAAAACTTTTCCTCACGAGCATTATCAAAGAGAGCTTCGTTGACTATCAGTTGGGCAGATGTCATTGTTCGCTGTTCAGCAAGAAGTTCTGAATAGATTGAAGGTCCAAAGACATCACGAAGATCTTTTTGGAATCGAATGGGGTGGTTAATTGCGTCCCATTCATGGATGAAACCTTTTGTTTTGTGAAGAACATACTTTTCATGTTCTTTTATAAACGAGAGAATTTTTTCAGGTTCACCTGCAGCGACAAAAGCGTTACTCCATGGTTGCAGGTTTCCCCAGACAAGCGTGTGCCCTCGCATGGGGAGTCGCCGGTCATGTGCCCATTTCAATGTGTTTGTCAGATCCGAGAGAAGCTGGTTCGCATAGTTCCCCTGTTTTGTATGAGGTGTGTGCTGCGGTATCAGAGCAGGTACAGGAACGAGTGCGTGAAAGAGTTCTTCAAATGTTTGCCGGTACCGAATGGCATCTGGGCTTATGTCATCAACGAGGCGAACGTGAAAAGTGCTCCCAAAACCAAAAGCATGACGACGCATTCGTATGCGCACGTCAGCTTGCCGAATAGCATGTCCATCGGCATCGAGCACGCGAACAATGAGTGGAGACGTTCTGTATTTCTCTATGCGCGCTTCCGCTTCTTTCCGCCAAGGAGCATCTGGTTCGCGGCCCTGATACCCAGCTTCCATCATGGGTAGTCGTGACATATCAAAACCAGATGGTGCTACATAAAGCCTGACATCCTCAATTTCAATGCGTTGCGG
>CAJQGO010000094.1 GCA_905477565.1 uncultured Planctomycetota bacterium | reverse complement strand
ATGGACTCGACGTTGGACGACATTGCCCGCATTGCTCAGGGGAGCCTATCAAAAGCAAGGCTCTTCCTTGACGAAGAACTCACATCATTCCGAATAAAACTTTTCAAAATGCTGTCAGAAAAGCCCTTTCGTGGAGTTGATCTCACACGTGAAACAATTGGCATAGTGGAAGCAGTTGGAAAAGAACCGTCTCTTCGACGAACTCGACTACGCCTTGTCCTAGACTTATCAATTGATTTTTTTAGGACAAAGCTACATACAATTCATGGTGTTACGTGTCCTGCAGACGACATTCTTGAATCGACAATAAACGCTTGGAGTGCATCACCTGAGGAAATCACACAATGCCTCGAGCATTCGTTAGATGCTCGGGAAGGCGTGGATCGAAATGCGAATTTAGGCATTCTGGTTGATGCCTGGACAGCAAAGCTTGAGCACGCGTAACGCACGAAACAGGCTCTCTTTCTTACCTGATTTACCATGCATCGCTCGAGATCGTCTTTGATTGTGAAAATTTATCGATTTTCTGAGTGATAATCATTTTTCCGATCATTTCTGTCGATCCAATCCTACAGGTGGTGGCCTGATCACTGCTGATTTTTAGTTTGTCACTCTGGCACCACACGTGGTACCGGTGATTTGAGGATTGACGGGTATGTCACAGAAGCAAGCTTGCGCTATTTTCGCGACGTCGTTCTTGGCCGGACTTCTTGTCACGGCTGTGGTTTTTCAACCCTTCAGCGTCGCACCAACAACAACCCCCTACTTTGGGTTTCCTGGTGAGTCAGAAGCTCTGAATACTCCGAGCCATTCGGTAGATTCAGGCCCCACTATAGCTCCCCAACATTCGCCAACGGAGGCAACTGAGGTCCTCAGATTTTCAAAATTACCCAATGAGTTAGCAAAGTCTATTAGTTTTACACTCCGAGAACACCTTCTACCGCCAGGTGAAATACCAACAACCAGTCTGAGCTTTCCTCAAGCTGTGATGCTTTCCACCGAAGAGATGCTTTCTCTGGAGAATCTTGCAAAACGGGCTGATAATGGATCTGTCTCTGTTACTGCATTCAATGGAATTCCTGCTTCTGAAAAAACAGAGCAAGCAACAGAGCAAGCAACAGATTCACTCAAACCATTTAGTAGAAGGAATGAGCCAGCAAAAGAATCCAGCGATCAACTCGTACGATCAGCAGCAGACGAAGTCTCGAGTGAACAAGAAGCCCAGCCCGTTGCGAACAAAAAGACAAGCAACTCCGAAGCGAATGCGGCCAACATTGGCACATCAGTCACTGCTGAAAAACAATCATTGGCTTCAGATGATGGTTCAACACATCTGGAAACACCGCAGCTTTCGGCCGATCGTCTCCCTCAGATGCCTCCGGAGACACAAGGGCATGTGAGTGCCACCACGAATGTCGACTCACCAGACTCACTGCGGTCACTTGTTTCACGCACGCAAACGGCGACACGGAATCAACCAAAAACTGAAGACAAGAGCACCGTTCCGGCTCCAGAATCTTCTCAAGGGCAATCTGGCGCAGTAGTAAAGGGACTCCAAGCATCCGCTGTCGCGCTCGACAAAGTAGAGAAGAAGATTCCTGTGCAAAGTCTTTTGACACGGACTTTAGGGCAATCATCTACAGAACCTTTCTCTGCTGAAACCTCCAGCAGCAAGGCAACTTATCCATCCAAAACGAAGACGAAACTTTCACTCTCTTCAGAAAATACGGAGCAAAGACTCAAACCGGTTTCAGCAGAATCAGCAAAGGCACTCTCGTCTCTCCCCCAACCAAAGCGCTGGGAAAAAAATGCTGACGTGCGTCTTACCCCACGTTACGCCCGACCCCGCACAGAAACCGCTCCAGCACCTCCACTCCAGCTTGAGCAGGCTGGACATCCGCTTACCATTAATCCAAAGAAAGTGAATTCTGACCAGCACCAATCATCTAATAAATCTTGGGTCAATCACGACGAGGGCTCCTGGTCGGAGGCCACCGCAAGCACGAAAACAGTCTCTCCTGAACCACTGGATACTCCGCGGGAAAGAATTGTTAAACGGCTTTCTGCGGAACGGGAAGCAACAACCTTACCGCCCCCACCGAATGCACCATTGCCTGCTTCCAATCCTCTTATTCATACAAAGGGGACTCCGTCGAGCGAACCTCAGCCAGAGCCAACAATAAAACGAATTATAGAGAGATTACGGCCGGGAGACCGCTTACGCGACCGCATTGGTCAAAATATCAAGCGGTTTGAGACCACCACACTAGCAACTGCGACTTCACCAATAACCGCATGGCCCCCACCAGAAGAACTCTTACGGAAACTTAATGAACTGGCCGCGGATGGCCCTCCGCGGCCATCGTCATATAAAGACATTCGTAAGTGGGTGGACCAGACGACATCTTCTTTGTCTTACATTATGACGACTCGTGGTCCACACGATCTTCAGGCGATACCCGCTATCATTACTCTGGACGAATGCTTTCATGATGCGATGGTCCTGGCTGATTCTCTTTCCGATATCGATCGTGCGGCCCAGATACGCCGAGCGGCTTTTGCCGTTAAACGCCGCACAAAAACATGGCATGCTGCTGCAATTCTGGCTGAAGGAATTACAGAGAAAACAGCTGACGAAAGAACAACACTGAATGATATCTCTTCTCTGCTTGCATCACTTGAAGCCTTCGAAATGAATTCGACTGCCGGACGTGCTACTGAAGTACGCCAGGCTCTTGTAGTGATAGAACGGTCAGAGTTATTACAATTTGAAACACTTAGACAGGCTGTTATTCAT
This sequence comes from uncultured Planctomycetota bacterium, assembly GCA_905477565.1. GTDB lineage: Bacteria > Planctomycetota > Planctomycetia > Pirellulales > UBA1268 > UBA1268. The sequence goes on along the minus strand of CAJQGO010000094.1, from coordinate 169 downwards.
CATTATGCTGCACCGAATTTTCGAGTCGCTCTAGATGAAGTATTTCTCACAAGACTGATGCCGGAATCACCAAGCCGAACCGAAACAGTGCGGGATGTCATTCTCGGAAAACCTGTTCGAGGTCGACGCGTGGTTGAGCAAATAACATCTGTCGACCTAACTCCAGATG
>CAJQGO010000093.1 GCA_905477565.1 uncultured Planctomycetota bacterium | reverse complement strand
CTCGATGCACCTGCCAAGCTGAATCTCTCATTAGCGGTTCTCGACCGTCGTCAGGATGGTTTCCATGAGATTGAAAGTCTCATGGTTCCAGTCTCTGTTTCTGATCGGCTGCATGTGCGTCGAGCGCCGGCTGGAGTGTTTTCACTCAAAGTCACTTTTGCTGGAAAAATTGGATCTGAAACGGGTCAGTCTCTTGCTTGCGATGTTCCTGACGATGAAAGTAATCTTGTTCTCCGCGCAGCTCGTCTGCTGGCTGAGCGGGCACGTAGTGATGCTGGTCTGACCATTCGTCTCGAGAAGCACATTCCTTCTGGTGCTGGTCTTGGTGGCGGCTCGAGTGATGCCGCAGCTACCTTTCTTGCGGCAGTGAAACTGTGGAATCTTGATTGGTCCTTGGATCAGCTTGCGACGTTGTCTGCAGAGCTTGGGAGCGACATTCCTTGGTTTTTTGCAGGAATGGCTGGTGTTGTGGGTGGGCGAGGTGAACAGGTTGCACCGGTAGAGGGCATTCCGGCATATGATGTCGTGATTGCCTGCCCGTCAGAAGGTCTCTCAACGGCACGTGTATATGCGGCGTGCAAGCCCGAGGCTCATCGTCGTGGTCAGGCGTCAGCGCTGGCTACAGCCTTGCAGGGAGACTCACTCCGTCAGGCGCTTCCGCTCATGCACAATAGTCTTCAACAACCAGCCCAAAATCTTGCACCATCTGTGAATCGACTGCTCACGGATATGGCAAAGCACAATGCATTGCATCCGATCCTCACGGGGAGTGGGAGTGCCTGTTTTAGTTTGTGCCGAACAACTCATGAAGCGAGGAAGTTGGCGGCGAGTCTTGAAGCCGCTGGATGGCCTTATGTGGTCTCTACTCGACTCGCACCACGGCGAGGATGACAGCGCCCTTGGTAATTCGTGAATAAGATGATGTACTAATGACTTGGGGATTGTGGTGAGATGGCCGACGGGGGAATGCCATGGAAATCACTGAGGTCAGGATCAAGCTTGTTGAAAAGACAACTGAAAGGCTTATGGCCTTCTGCTCAATTACTATCGATGGCGCATTTGTCATTCGTGATTTGAAATTGATCGGTGGCCCTCACGGTTTCTTTGTGGCAATGCCGAGTCGGAAGTTATGTATCCATTGCAGGAAATGTAGTTCTAAAAATCCACTGAAAGCTGGATTTTGTAATGCCTGCGGAAATAAAATACAGAGCCAGAATCTTCCTCGTGATGAAGATGGCCGTGTGCGTCTGTACGCGGATATTGCTCATCCAATCAATACAGACTGCCGTGAACTGATTCAGAATCGAGTAATGGCTGAGTACGAAGCCGAATTGATCAGAGCACAGGAACCTGGGTATGCGTCACGATATGAAGAATTTGGTGACGAGTAGCCAGAAATGAAGCTCTTGTTCAACCATCCTGTCTGACAAGGGTATGGAAACAATCCTTGAGTTTTCGGGTGATTGGACCTGGAGTACCCTTGCCAACTGTGCGTCCATCAATCTCTACAACAGGTATGACTTCAGCTGCTGTCCCGGTCAAAAAACATTCTTCAGCAGTGTACAGATCGTGTCGTGTCAGGGTGGCCTCTTGGCAATTGATGCCTTCTTTATCTGCTAACTCGATGACAGCTGCCCGGGTTATACCTTCAAGAATACCTGCATCAGGAGGTGGAGTAAGTAAACGCTCTCCTCGAACAACAAATATATTATCTCCTGTGCATTCAGCGACTTCTCCCTTGTGATTGAGCATAAGTGCCTCGACACAGCCAGCCTGAAGGCCTTCAAGCTTCGCCATGATGTTATTGAGGTAATTCAGAGACTTGATTCGAGGAGAGAGCGCTGCTGTTTGAATCCTTTGCGTTGCAGCAGTGACGATCCGAAGCCCGTCCTCATAGAATTCCTTCGGATACAGACTAATAGTATCGGCAATAACAATAACCTGCGGATTACTACACTTGTTTGGGTCGAGCCCAAGCGTCCCAGCACCGCGCGTGATGATCAGTCGTATGTAGCCGTCTTCGAGGTTGTTTGCAGAGAGCGTATCGAGTACCGCTTGTGCCATACGGTCTTTACTCATCGGAATCTCAAGACAGATTGCTCGGGCACTCGCCCACAGTCGATCGAGGTGGGCATTCAGTCGAAAGACCCGGCCTGAGTAGCTGCGGAGTCCTTCAAAAACACCATCTCCGTAAAGAAGTCCATGATCAAAAACACTGACGCGAGCATCCTCTTCAGGGACGAGTCGGTCATTCATGAAGATGGTTCGAGACATTGTTTTCAGTATCCTTTTGGCAGATTTTTTCGACGTCAATCAGGCCGCTGATCCGGTTGCCCCCGGATTCATTCTATCCACGGTACCGGCAGCAAGCCGAACAATACCACGAGCCTGGCTGGCAATATCAGCATCATGTGTGACGAGCACTATAGATAGACCGTTGTCACGGTTCAACTCGGCCAGCGCTTCGATGATACCAGCACCGCTTTCTTCATCGAGGTTGCCTGTGGGTTCATCAGCAAGCAAGACTTGTGGCTTGGTAATTAAAGCACGGGCAATGGCCACTCGCTGCATCTCACCACCGGACAACTGCCTTGGCCGATGATGAAGCCTGTCGCCTAGGCCAAATCGCTCGAGGAGCGCTTCTGCCTGTTCGCGCGCGACTCGCTTTTGTGAGAACCAATCGAATATGCCATGCCGAATCAGTAGGGGTGCGAGTACATTTTCTAAAGCCGTGAATTCAGGAAGTAAGTGGTATGCCTGAAAGACCATGCCAATCGAGTTGTTTCGGAGTCGGTCCTTTTCTCGAGCAGGAAGATTGTCTATTCGTCGTCCATTAATCCAGACCTCACCACTGTCAGGAGCATCAAGGAGTCCCATGACGTGAAGCAGCGTGCTTTTTCCAGATCCGCTTTGACCGACCACTGCGAGAAAGCCACCTGGCTCCAGTGTGAAGTCAACGCCCCGAAGAACCTCCAGGGTAGTTGTCCCGGACTGATACCGCTTGTAGATCTGCCGAGTTTCCAGTATCGGCCTCTCATGTGATGGCATTTCCAAATCATTCATGTCGCAAAGCCTCGACTGCATGGAGGCGAGCTGCTCGCACAGCAGGTAAGACACTTGAACCAATAGCAATGGCTACTGAACCGACGATAATCCAACTAATTGTCACTGGGTCAAT
>CAJQGO010000092.1 GCA_905477565.1 uncultured Planctomycetota bacterium | reverse complement strand
ACCACCGGGGGCAGGGAAGGGGACGCAATGTGAGAGACTCGTCAACTTTCTTCGAGTGCCACACCTCTCGACAGGCGAAATGTTACGGGCCGCCATTGCACAGGGAACAGCTGAAGGAAAAGAGGCCCATTTCTATATGCAGGCGGGCCAGTTGGTTCCGGATCAGCTCGTACTTGGATTAGTAACACGCCGACTGAAGGACCAGGATTGCCGGGGAGGCTGCCTTCTTGACGGGTTCCCAAGAACAATTAATCAGGCAGAAATGCTTGATGATCTTCTCGAGCGGCAAGCAATGAGCGTTGACGGTGTGATCGAACTGTCCGTTCCTCAAGAAGAACTTGTTCGTCGTATGCTGGCACGAAAACGCGAAGATGATAGCCCAGAAGTGTTCGCTCGTCGAATCGAAAGTTTTGAAAAGCAGACAGCCCCTCTGCTGCAATATTATAAATTACAAGAGAAATTAAGAAGTGTGAATGGGCTGGGTTCTGCCGATGATATCTTTGATCGGGTTCGGCAGGCAATTCGTGCATTTCGCCGAGCAAAACGCTAGAACATTTGAAAAGGACATGCGTGAATTGAAGCATTTCGGATGTGCTCTGTATTGTTGAGAAGAGGCTATGGCAGGATTGTTCCCTGCCTCCTCGGTAGTCTTGGTGAAGAGGAAGAACTGACGTGCTGAAGTTAAAATCGAGTCGAGAGATAGAGGCCATGCGAAAGGCTGGCCTTGTTGTTTGGGAAGCTCATCAAATTGCGAAACGTCTGGTTCGTCCGGGAGTAACAACTGGTGAAATTGATCAGGCAGTTGAGAAGTTCTTTGAGGAACAAAATGTAGTACCACTCTTTAAGGGTGTCCCGGGGCGAGTGCCTTTTCCTGCCGTATGCTGCATATCGGTAAATGATGAAGTCGTGCACGGAATTCCTGGTTCTCGGAAGTTGGTGGAAGGCGATATCATCAGCATCGATACTGGCTGCAAACTGAAGGGCTGGTGTGGTGATTCCGCTTTTACACATGCCGTTGGCCAGGTAGATGACGAAGTTCAGAAACTCTTGGACTGTACGTCGGGTGTTCTGCAGCTAGCGATCAAACTTATGGGCTCACGAAATCGTTGGGGTGATGTTGCATCGGAAATGGCGACCTTTGTTCGAGATTATGGGTTTGCCGTTGTTGAGAATTTTGTTGGTCACGGCATAGGCAAGAACATGCATGAGGATCCTCAGGTACCAAATTTCTGCTCTCCGTCGTTTCGTCGTAAGCATGATTTTGAACTGGAACCAGGGCTTGTTGTCGCGGTGGAACCCATGGTGAACATGGGGACCAAAAAAGTACGACCGCTACCAGATTTCTGGACCCAATCAACGGCTGATGGGAAGTACAGTGCTCATTTTGAGCACACAATAGCAATGACAGAGGATGGCCCGTGGGCTCTCACCGGGGCCCCCCAATCTGGAGAAGAAGAAGAAACGACTGGTGTCGCGACGACGACTCAGGGGTAAGCGGTTCATGCTCAACTCCCCTCATGGCTGCTTGGAATTCGCTCGATAGCCGGAAATTCGTGGGCCTACTTGTGAACCACCGTTTGCCGTGGCTATACTCCGAGGCTTCGATTTGTTCAGATCAACTGTCTTACTCATGCTGTGAGGTATGGCGCTCTTGCGTCATGATTTCAATGAAAGTGCGTGCCAGCGTCAAACGGATTTGCGATAAATGCAAGATTGTCCGCCGTCGCGGTGTGGTCTTCGTGTTATGCGATAATCCTCGGCATAAACAACGACAAGGCTAGTAGAACGGTTGAGAAAGTGCCGTTATCCGGCGAATCGAGTGATTGAGTCAAAGCAGGTAGTGCTGGAGGCTCGGCGGTTGACTACACTCAATCGCCACATTCCAACTACTGATTTAATTCAAGGTGTATCACAAATAGATTTGGTTCGTTCCTGAAAGCTTTCCTATGCCACGTTTGCTCGGTGTTGACATACCTTCCGACAAAAAGACTGTCTATTCACTTCAGTACCTTTATGGCGTTGGACCTCGCGTTGCAAGAGAGCTTTGCCGCAAGGCTGGCGTGAGCCCTGAAGCCCAGGCAAGGGAACTGCATGAGGACGAGTTAGCGCGTATGGCTTCGCTACTCGACAAGGATTATGTCGTCGAGGGGCAGTTGCGGAGGCAAGTGGCTCAAGGAGTTTCTCGCTTGAAAGACATTGGCTGCTATCGTGGGATTCGCCATCGACGTGGCCTACCAGTTCGTGGGCAGCGTACTCGAACAAACGCAAGGACTCGTAAGGGGCCGAAAAAGACGGTTGCTGGCAAGAAGGGTGTAAAAGATCTTAAATAATTGAAGACGCCTTCGTAGAAATAGAAAACAGGAACAGTTTCACGGCCGAGTGATACAAAACAACGGAATTTGACAGGAAGGAAAGTGGTAAGCCCGATCAAGTGAATCAGGGTGACTGAATAATGGCGAAGACAGCGAAAACAAAAAAGAAGAGTGTGTCATCTGGGATTGCGTTTATTGACGCAACTTTTAACAACACAACGGTTACGATCACAGACCAGCGCGGCGATACGCTTTGTTGGGCAAGTGGTGGAACGTGTGGTTTTAAAGGAAGCCGTAAGGGCACCCCGTTTGCGGGACAAATGGCCGCTCAGCAGGCGGCTGAAAAAGCATCAAAGTTTGGCGTGAAGGATCTCGAAGTCCGCGTGAAAGGTCCAGGAAGTGGTCGCGAAAGTGCCATTACGGCTCTTCAGGCGGCTGGCATGAATGTGAAGAGTATTGAAGACATTACTCCGCTACCCCACAACGGGTGTCGCCCACCAAAGAAACGGCGTGTTTAAACGTGAAGTCGACGTTGATGCTGCAGCCATCGTCAACAGTTGAGTTCCTGAGAGTGTAATTGAGAACAGAAGGTACTAAGGAGAACCATATGCATATCCGCTGGCGAGGCCTCGAACTACCAGGGTCCGTTGTCGCCGATACCGCGACGCTGACGAATACTTATGGCAAGTTTACAGCCGAACCTTTTGAAAGAGGTTTTGGGACGACTGTTGGAAATAGTCTTCGACGTATTCTGCTATCAAGCCTTGAGGGTAGTGCTGTAACCCAGATTAAACTCGGGGGAGCACAGCATGAATTTACGACCATAAAAGGTGTTCAGGAGGATGTAACAGATATCGTCCTCGCTGTGAAAAGTATGGTTGTGAAGAATCATAGTGATTCAACACGGGTTGTTCATGTTGAAAAAAGTTTGAAGGGCCCAATCACGGCTGCTGACGTTCAGACGGATGAGTCTGTGGAAGTCGTAAACAAGGATCTTGTACTCGCAACTCTTACCGACGATGTTCCATTCGAACTGGAGATGGTGATCGAAAATGGTCGTGGGTATGTGCCAAGTAGTGAACACAGTCCGGACGGGCATGAGATTGGTATTATCCCTGTCGACGCAGTGTTCAGCCCAGTGACTCGTGTGCGATACGAGGTTGAGGAAACGCGTGTTGGCCAAAAAACAAACTATGACAAGTTAACGCTTGAAGTTTGGACCGATGGCACAATTACTCCGGAAATGGCAATTGTTGAAGCGGCAAAGATTCTTCGCAAGCATCTTAATCCGTTTGTTGGGTACACCTCTCCGGGGGCATCAATACATGCGGCTTCGGGTGACAGTGCATCACCAAGTGAAGGTGTTCTTGATCTCGAAAAGCTCGAGGCTCCCCTTGAGAGTCGCCTTGGAATGTTGGTTTCTCAGTTAAATCTTTCACACCGTGCTGAGAATAGTTTGATTCGGAATGACATTACGACCCTCGGTCAGTTGGTTGTGAAGACTCGCGAAGAAGTCGCAAATTTGCAGAGTGCCGGCGAGACGACGCTGCAGGAAATTGAAGAGAAGCTCAAGGAGCTTGGAGTATCGTTTGGTATGGAGTCAGCAGGAATGCATTCCTGAATTTCGGCAAGGCATATTCTAGAGATCGAAAAAAGAAAAGGTTGAACAATGCGTCATCGTCGCAAGGGCAGGGTGCTCGGTAGAAGTCCTTCTCACCAGCGAGCTATGCTTCGAAATCTTGCTTCATCTCTCGTTCTTACGGAACGGGAGTTTGAGCCAGGAGAAACAGGTGCTCCGAAAGTAGCCGGACGAATCGTGACAACTGTCGCGAAGGCGAAGGAAGTTCGTCCGTTGGTCGAACGATGCATTACGATAGCGAAGCGAGGGTTGCTAGCGGAACAAGCGGCTGAGGCATTTGCAGCGTCTGCAGACCGAGATACAGCAGAATGGAAAAAGTGGCGGCAGAGTGAGCAGTGGCAAAAGTGGGCTCAGGCTATGGCGCCTGCAGTAACTGCTCGACGTCGGGTGCTGAGGCTTCTCGGTGATAAGCAAGCAACTCGGATTCTCTTTAGCGAGGTGGCACCTCGGTTTGCAAGTCGTCCGGGTGGGTATACTCGTATTCTCAGGCTGGCGATGCCCCGTCTCGGTGATGCAGGCCCCCGGGCAATCCTTGAGTTTGTAGGCGAATCTGTCTCTGCTGCACCAGTTGCCCCTGAACTCGAATCAGCCAACTCATAACCGATTTTTCTTGGCAAAGACAGAGACGCACGTGTTTTTATCACTTCTGTAGGTGGCGTGTAGGCTTGACTCTTGTGTGCTGAGGGGAAAATATACCATCGTCCTACTGTGCGATTGGCTAAAGCTAAAGTGGCCGCAAGGGTGCCGAATGATGATACGGGAATACCCAAGAAAACATGGTGGCTTCATCAGTCGAGTTGTGGTGAGGCTTTCTTTGGTCTCAATGGTGCTATTCGCATCTGCGTACCACACTGTGCCTCTTTATGCCGACAATTTATCGGCGGTTCCCCAGGTCGCATTTATCGATAGCCAGATTGAAGCGGCTTGGGCTGACGCGAATATTAAGCCGGCGGAGC
>CAJQGO010000091.1 GCA_905477565.1 uncultured Planctomycetota bacterium | reverse complement strand
CAAAGTTCTCACGCTTTCAGATTTCGAAAATGACATTGAGCAGACCCTTGGTGAGCAATTTGGACATCTGGTGTCGGCGTCAACGTTCAGCCGCGATGATGGGACAACGATCATGCGTGTGGCCTCTGTTGGTGAGTCCGAAGATTTGCCTTTTCATTGGATTCACTATCATCTGAGGTCTATCGAGGGTCGACGGCTCAGCCTCGCTTTTGTGGTCGAATCACGTCATCTGGCACGGTTTTCTGAGGCGGATCGGCAATATGTTGAGGGGGTTGATCTCGCGCCCGAATAGGGTTTCTTGCAGGAAGACGTCCGATGCCTCGAATCATAGGGGCACCGCTTGACTACCCCCCGTCTATGCTGGAATACTAAGGGACTTCGGTTGGAACCCTTGGCCTGAATGATACCTGCCAGGCTCGAAGTCGCTGCTTTGCATCGCTGGTTCCTGAAAGTACAAGAAAAGGAGCTGTGCCGTGGTGTAAGGTGCGTGGAACTGTCCAGCCCGCCAGGCAACAGCCGACATGGGTTTGGAGTTTTTGGCCATCGAGAAACAGCAACGCATCAATGAACAAATTCGGATTTCCCCGGTCCGTGTGATATCTGCAGACGGAGCTCAACTGGGAATTATTCCAACCGACGATGCGTTGTCCGAAGCACGGACGGCGGGTCTGGATTTAGTTGAAGTAGCCCCAAATGAACGTCCGCCCGTATGCAGGATCATGGACTATGGAAAGTTCAAATACCAACAGAAGAAAAAGCTGCATAAGACCCACGTTCATCAAACAAAACTTAAGGAAATTAGATTACGTCCAAAAACGGGCGAACACGATATTGAATTTAAAATTAATAAAGCCCGAACTTTCCTGGGTCACAAAGACAAGGTGACTGTTTCAGTGATTTTTCGTGGTCGAGAAATGGCTCACATTGATGAGGGCCAGAGGATTATGCGGCATGTCATCGAGCAACTTGAAGAGATTGGTAAAGTAGAATCACCACCCCAACAGACTGGACGCAGGCTTATCTGTACGATAGCCCCCAAGTAAGCAATTCATTTTTCCCGCTGAAACTAAGCAGTGAACTTTTTCAGTGGACAGTACAATCAGAAAAAACAAGAAGCAGAAGATAAGAGAATAGAAGCTATGCCAAAACAAAAAACACACAAAGGAACGAAGAAAAGATTTCGAGTGACGGCGAAAGGGAAAGTGAAGCATCGTCGCAGTGGGACGAGTCACCTTCAAGTTCGCGTGTCAGCAAAGAGAAAACGAAATCTCCGTGGTACCGGCGTTTTGGATAAGTCTGACACGCCGAATATCGTTGAGGCACTCGCTTCAAATAGCTACTAACAGTCATGCAAAGTCGTCTCGTCTTAGGTTGTAGCTATTACGAGATGCTAATTCCCGAAATTTAGAGATTCTGAAAGTTGAGAAGGTTTTCCGATGCGAACTAAAAATGCTGTCCCACGGTTGCGGGCCAAGCGACGATTGCTGAAGCGAGTGAAGGGGTCAGTCGGCGGACGTCGGCGTCTATTGCGTACTGCAAAAGAGTCCATAATTCGAGCAGGAGTGTTCGCCAAGCGAGATCGTCGTCGCCGGAAACGAGATTTTCGACGCCTCTGGATTATTAGAATTAATGCAGCGTGCCGTGAACGCGGTTTGCGCTACAGCCAATTTATTGCGGGTCTCGAAAAAATCGGTTGTGAACTCGACCGCCGAACATTAGCCGAAATGGCAGTTCTTGATCCAACCGGGTTCGATGTTGTTGTAGGCCAGGTCCGAGAGGGTCTTGGTTTACCGGAAGCGGTTGTCGCATAGTCCGCGTGTCTGCTGTATGAAGTTCCTCGCTACGGTTTGCCGCTCGTGACAAATCTCAATCTTGATGCTTTTGTCGCTGACCTTGAGAGATTGCGTTCTGAGGCAGAAACAGCCCTCGCAGACGCAGTTAATATGGAAGGACTTGAAGCTGCGCGTGTCGTTTTCCTAGGGGCTAAAAATGGACGCCTTAAGGCAATCCAGAAAGGGCTTGGCAAACTTGACCGTGATGATAAGCCGGTAGGTGGTCAGCAGTTTAATGCCGTGAAAAAGTCGGTCGAAGCATTGTTCCTTGAGGCCTCTCAGCGAGTTGCTTCGCAATCAAAGAATTCCAAGGATGTTGAGCAGGTCGATGTCACTTTGCCGGGAAGCCCTGTTCGCTTTGGTCGTGTGCATCCGATTACTCAGACAATCCGTCGGGTCTCTTCAATCATGGCCAACCTTGGATTTGAGGCTGTGGATGGCCCTGAAGTTGAGGACCAATGGCACAACTTTGAGGCACTGGCAATTCCGAATGAGCATCCCGCTCGGGACCCACTTGATAATTTCTACATTGCTGTAGCAAATGCTGATCGGCCGCTTCTTTTGCGTTCGCAGACGAGTACTGTTCAGATACGTGTCATGGAGGAACGGAAACCACCGCTTCGAATAGTTTCATTGGGTCGCGTCTATCGTCCGGATACAGCTGACGCAACACATTACCCCATGTTCCATCAAGTTGAAGGTCTTCTTATCGAGCCCGGTACGACGATGGCTCATCTCAAAAGTGTGCTTCGGTCCTTCGCCTCAAGCTTTCTCGGTGGTGATGTACATGTTCGTTTCCGACC
>CAJQGO010000090.1 GCA_905477565.1 uncultured Planctomycetota bacterium | reverse complement strand
TCAAGCATTTTTGGCTCAAGTGCGTCAAGCTGATCTTTACTTTGATTTTTCCACTGGAATCGTGCGGCTCCGGCAGATGGCATAGGGAATCCATCAAAGCTTGACCACAACACTCCTCGATACCCAAGCCTCTGCAAAACTGGCAAAAAGATAGGCGCACGTGGCCCAGCATGGCAGCCAAATATCTGCGGAAGAACACCAGTAGCCTTTTGCCATGCGGCCCTTCCTTCAGCTACTTCGCGATCCAGTTGTTCAGGTGTCACGAGAGCAACTGGAAGATTTCCGGACACGCTGCCAAGCAAAGACAGAGAGCCGTCGGCAACCCTGTTTTGTATCAATTTAGAAATGTTGGATAACGATTGATCAAGACAACCGACCGTCTTTGTATCGGCCAATAATGTTGTCGGAACGGGAGACTGCAATTCGCTCTGGAGCGTTGCAATGGTGCTTTCTGAAAAAAGGACCAGATCGAGGCACCAGCATTCCACTGGGTAAAAGTGATCTCGTGCAGCCTCGAGGCACTGGAACGCCTGTGTCATTTTTTCTTGTGCGAGTGCCGAATCACCATTCCTCCAGGCTTTTGCTGCCTCAATAACAACTTCTGGAAAGCCGGTTTGATCCAAATGCGAATCAGACCGCATTCGACTGGCTAACCGTTCAAATAGTAAAACAGTCAGACCGAGTGAACGAAAATCCTCAACAAAAGAGGCCTGCCATTCAGATAATGTTTCAAGCCCTCTGCCGATTGGAGAATCGGTCGTCATCTCGGCACAACATGCTTCAAGCAATTCTAAAAGGAATGATTCAGAAGCATCTTGGTGAAGAAAACTTTGCCCTACAATGAATGGCGGCGAAGCTCCGGTTGTGAATCTTTCGGAAAGTCCTTCTGGGACAATCCCTACTATTTTTCCTTCACGAGTCCACGGCAAGTCAACACTCGCCCAGCTAGGAAGGCCCTCAGATACACAAATAACAAAAGGGTGCCACGCAACTGTCCATGCATTGAGAATCGCTGAGGCATCATCGTTTTCGATCCATTCAGACAAATCTTCAAGTGAGTGACACGGAAGAAAGACCGCCACTTCTGGTCGAGAGTGTTGTTCAGAATCATTCATATCAAACTGCCAATTCTCAAAAGACTGCTTTTCACTCGGCAAAAGTGCATACGAAGTGGAGCTTTATCTTGTACCAACGGAAAAGTGCGAAACAGAATGTAGTGTATTCCGAACAATACGCTCTGTCCTGCTAACCGTTTTGACACAATGTAACGGGTTTGCTTATCCACCGTTTGACACTAGAAAACACGAACTCATACAGTTCCTGTATAGTATCCTTTTCGAGTGTAAACTTTAGGTAGAAATTAAGTTGTTTCCCATTCGTATGGTGGGATCGTTTCCTTTCAAGTTATTTGTAAACAAACGGGTGCGGCATGGCACGCTCGCGAAACGTCTGGGGTATTGATATCGGCAAGTGTGGGCTGAAGGCCTTGCGCTGTAGCCATTCCTCAGATGGTGAAAACCTTGTAGCCGAGTCTTTCGATTACGTCGAATACCCCATGTTACTTACTCAGCCTGAAGCTGACCCTGGGGAACTTGTCCGAGATGCCGTAGAGGAATTTCTCAGTCGTAATGATATTTCCGGAGACACGATCGCCGTTTCAGTTCCGGGACAGGCAGGGCTCAGCAAGTTCATTAAATTGCCTCCTGTTGAAGCAAGCAAGATTCCGGATATTGTCACCTATGAAGCTAGGCAACAAATACCATTTCCGCTTGAGCAGGTCATATGGAGTTGGCAAAGACTCGAAGGTGGTATCGAGGAAAGTGGCTTTGTGATTGATGCCGAAATTGCACTTTTTGCAATGAAGCGAGATCAGGTTGCAAAAGCTCTCGAGCCGTTCAAGGAAGCCGATATCGAAATCGACATCCTGCAACTAAGCCCAGTTTCTCTAGCGAATGTTGTCATGTTTGATCAACTTCCCAAAGCGAGTGAAGTTGATCCGGAAGCCCCCCCTCCATCAATTGTTTTAGCTTCATTGGGTGTGGATTCAACAGATCTTATTGTCACAAATGGGCAAAAAATTTGGCAGCGAACAATGCCTATTGGTGGCAGCAATTTCACTCGGGCACTTGTTCAGGGAATGCGGATGACATTCCCAAAAGCAGAGAACTTAAAGCGCAATGCCGCACGGGCTGACGATCCGAAAAAAGTTTTCCAGACTTTGAGGCCTGTGTTTAATGAATTTGCCAGTGAATTACAGCGATCTCTGAATTACTTTACTGGACAAGATCGTACTGCGAAAATTAGTCAGGTTTTACTTGTTGGTAACGCTGCAAAGCTTCGTGGACTCAGCGACTTTCTTGCAAAACAACTCCAGCTGGAAGTGCACCGTTTGCGAGAATTCAAGCGGCTTGAAGGAGATCTTATTTTAAAGACTCCTGCCTTCCGTGAAAACCAACTAGCCTTTGCGACGGTGTATGGATTAGCGATGCAAGGATTGGGTGTCGCGAGCATTCGAACCAACCTCTTGCCAAGCGATG
>CAJQGO010000089.1 GCA_905477565.1 uncultured Planctomycetota bacterium | reverse complement strand
GCGGGCATACACGGTGCCCTAAATCCACCTGCCTTTTGACTCGTCTATTTATTGCCGCCGGCATGGAACACGTTGACGCCACTAGAATAACTCTCCTATTGTACGACTCATAGTTGAAAAAAACTCCTTATTATAGAATTGGGCCTAATTTCAAGATGCTTCCTGACGCAGAGAGTTTTCGACGACTGGTTGACGGAAGGGCCACTGGTCTCGTTGCTACGCTTAGTCGGGCTGGTCTAACTGCAATTGAACTTCCATATGCGGTTCTTGTTCGGTTGCGGAATTATGGCTACGACCACGATTTTGTCACCGTGAATCGTGCATCCGCACCTGTTATTTCCGTCGGAAATCTCACGCTTGGTGGAACCGGCAAAACACCACTTGTCGCATGGCTGGCGCAATGGTTCGCTCAACACAATAAAAAACCTGCGATCATCAGCCGTGGCTATAAAGCCGAAAAGGGACAACTCAGCGACGAAGCAGCAGAATTAAAAATTCTCCTACCGACCGTTCCTCACTTTGCAAATAAGCGAAGAACTATCGCAGCAGAGGATGCCGTTGCGAAAGGTTCAGATGTCTTGGTTCTCGATGACGGATTCCAGCATCGGCAAATCGAACGTGATATTAATTTGGTCACAATTGATGCAACTGATCCGTTCGGTTGTAATCGTCTTTTCCCCCGTGGGCTTCTTCGTGAACCACTTGGTGGACTAAGCCGAGCAGACGCTTTTATTCTGACACGAACGGACCAGGTCTCAACGAAGACAAGAAACGAGATCCGAGAACGATGTTTTCAGTCCGTGGGATCACACAATAAACCATGGATTGAAACAGAGCACAAACCATTAAATCTTCGGTTTATCGACGGAACAGTACAGCCTCTAAAAACTCTTCAACACAAACGCACACTAGCATTATCAGCAATTGGGAATCCGGCTGCTTTTCATGCCACTCTCAAGACACTCGGACAGGAATCAGTTGCCACCCTCACCTTCCCTGATCACCACAAGTACACCACCGATGACATACACTACATTTCAGAAGAGGCTGAAGCCGTGGGTGCTGAAATCGTCGTGACAACACTGAAGGATCTCGTCAAACTTCCTGAAACAGGCTTTCACGATAGACCGCTTTGCGCACTCGAGATCGGCATACAATTCCAATCGGGACTTCAAGAACTTGAAACTCTTCTAGATGAGATTCCGTAACAGCCCAGATAGAAAGTGTTGCAACACATTTTCTGCGAGGAACTACTTTTTCTTTTTCTCATTATGGAGCGTATGACGACGAAGTCGTGAAGAATACTTCTTCAGATGAAGCTTTTCTCCGCCGGACTTACGACGCAACGTATAGTTCACGTCACCGGTTTCTTCACACACAAGGTGAATCACTTCCAGCTTTTTTTTACTCTTGGCCATTCAATCAGATCTCAAAAAGGGCAAACAACGGCGACACTTCGGTAGAGAGCCTCGCCCAAGCCTCCTAAAATAGAGGCTTCGTAACGCCTCCGCAAGCGGTGGCACTAGTACCCGGGTTGAAAAAGGTCACATCTGACTAATCCTATGGAGCCTCTACCGTGTCACGGTCGATGCTAAAAAGGGCTATTTTGCACCAAAAAACATGGTGCTTCTCCTCCAAGAGGCGTACCATCCACTGATCGGCTCTCTTTCAAGACATAAGTCTGGCACCATCAAACGTAATGGCGAGCAAAAAACAACCCTCTGAAAAAGATCCATCGAAAAAGTATCGCATGGATTCTGCAACTGCGGGGAATCGTCGTGAAGAAACCGGGTGGGCGGAAAAAGTCACTGCAAGCAATAGCGTTCGGTCTGTCTATCTCAGCCTTACGACACATCTCATCATTGCAATTATTCTAACGCTCTGGGCCATAACCCCTGAGAGCCAGTCGAGGCGATTATCTCCAGTCGTTATTGATTTCGGCACAGAGCCAGAGAAGGAATGGGGAGAGACCAACGGCGACGATAACACTGCGACCGTGCTCACTGAGGCTGATGAAAAGGATAATCCTCTTGAAGCGTCACTGGAACGATCTGATTCAAGTGAAGAAGTCACAGCTCCTAATGAAAATCAGATAGATCAACAGATGCAAGCAGCGGTCCCTGAAGAGGCGATGATTCCCGACAGCACTGTTCCCAACACAACTCCTACAGAGTCACCGCCCATCCCCAGACTAGAGAGTCTCCCAAAAAAACAGGCTGACAACAAAACTGACGTGCAAATGGGCGGCGGCACCACGGCACGTGCTTCAAGTAAAGACGCTAAAGTTGCCCTATCACAACGTGCTGGGTCCGCACGAGGAGAAACAGCACGTGCTCGTGGTGGTTCACCAGCGAGTGAGGCCGCAATTGAACGTGGACTTTTGTGGCTTGCACGGCATCAAGCAGCAAATGGTGCCTGGTCGTTTGAACATCCCCACTGCATCGACCCCTTTGGGCGCCCTTCGCAACAGTGTCTGTGTCGAACCAAGGGGTATATAGAAGGCCATACCAAAGCAAGCACATCCATTGCTCTCCTACCGTTCCTTGGGGCCGGAAATACACATTTAGATGGTCCCTACAAAGAAGTCGTGTACCGAGGTCTTGAGCAACTCAAGACAATACTCGATATCGAGCTGAAAGAACTTCATCCTGATAATCCTGACTTTGTCTCGACTTTCTCGGGAGATCTTTATGGGTATGGGCTCACAACCCTTGTTATGGCTGAAGCCTTTGGCATGACTGGTGACCCCGACCTTAAACGCTATGTAAACGCATTGACTGTGTTTCTGACACGGCACCAACACCCACTTGGCGGGTGGCGTTACGAACTTGGTCAGCCAGGAGATATCACGGTCACCGGATGGCAAGTAGTCGCACTCAAGAGCAGCCAAC
>CAJQGO010000088.1 GCA_905477565.1 uncultured Planctomycetota bacterium | reverse complement strand
CCGCCTCCTCGCCAGCCTCTGCCTCAATGCGAACGGTGAATCACTCGCAATCACTGAAAAAGGAAAAACTGCAGCAGAGCTGATGGTTTTTGCTCGCTATGTCATGTTCAGTGAGGTTTATTGGCATCATGCTGTCCGGTCAGCAACAGCTATGCTGCAACGAACCGTTTGGCTAAGTCGTGACCATCTAGACACCAATTTGCTCGTGCAATCAACAGAGAACACATTTGTACAACAAATCAGCGATGCTACTAAAAACTCTGATGCCCAATCTATTCTAAAGGGGCTCTTTGGTCCTCAGCGAAAACTTTTTAAACGAATTGCCGCTTTTGATGCAAAAACGCACACCACGCTGCATAACGCACTAGCTGGTCTTCCATATAAAGATCTTGTTCGCGTATCCAATTCTTTTGTAGAACGCTTAGCCAAAAAAACTGGAAATAGCATTAAACAAAATGAGATACTCATCGACGCTCCACCAAAAGAGAGGGAGATTGAATTTAATCTCCAAGTATGTTGCAGGGGCCAGCTAGATGAAAGTGAGTGTCGCTGGCGATCACTGGTAGAGATGTCACCTGTCACTCAGTCTCTCGCGCGGTTGCAATTCGACCACCTCGTAAAGCAGGTTCGAATATTTGGTTCAGATGACGCTGTTTCGGCCATCCAACACACAACTGGCCTCGAGGACATTCTCCTCGAGGCCAGCAATGACTCTTGTAGCTAGAGACAGAACTCCTAGGGAAGCTTGCCTTCTTTGATTAATTCTCCGTATGTCTCGCCCGAAGGACTCTTTTCAGACTCAACGGCTGCTAGTGCTTGACGAATCTTTTCTGGATTTTTTGCATCCTTTTTTCGGTCAAGCAACTTATCCAGGAGTTTGCCGTAGGCATTTTTATCTTTCTTGCTTTTTCCTTCATGGCAAATGTTGCATTTTGCCTTTGCCACGGCGGCTCCATCAAGGCTTCCCTTGTTTACATACACTTCTTTGAATTCATCGTAGAACTGTTTCACCGCAAAAGCAGGGCTGGCAGAGACTAGAAAGGCTCCAACAAAAGTCACCACAATCAATCCACCCAACAATCGATCTTTTCTCATATTTTGTTTTCTCCTAAAGGAACCACGAGATGAACATACAAAGCTCTCGTCCATCTCAATCGACAGTCTCGAGCACCTGTTACCGCTTTTATTTCTTGAGTTTATGCCTTTTGCACACGCCCAAATCATTGCACAACGTCTAAATAATGGCCTTGAACCAACGATATTACAAGGAAAAAGTGCCGCTCTCCTTGTTATGTCGTCTAGGCAAGTTACGCCACTGAAGGACATGGCTCTAATTCGTGGGCAAAAACCCCCGAATTCCTGAAAATCCTTGGTATTCCAGTGGCTGTCCTGCTGACGAGTAGTCAATTTCAATCAGGTCACCGGCACCATCAATTTTCCTGAAAATTCGTCCACCCTCATACCTGCCTCGGTGGTCACTCCATTGAATCGCTCTTTGATATGCTTCGGGCTCAGCCACACCAACCTGTTCTAGAAGAACAGATGATTCAGGAATTACAAATTGACAATGTTCAGCTATCACCCTCATCTGCGGGACATCATCCTGACCGGGTACATCTGCGAGACGGGCAAAACCCTGCCTGCAAACAAATGTTGCATCATTGAGCTGGAGTTGCAGTTGAACGGTTTCAACAGAATTTACTGAACTTGTGTCTACCGTAAGAAATCTGCTTCTGGTTGTCACAGCACCACCAATCCAGGAGAGTGACAATACTGTCGATGCCTCACAATTAAAACACGTGATGTCTCCATCGACCACGCAATTCTCTATCTCAATAACAGTTTCACTTTTCTCTTCTACTCTTTGATCTGGCAGTTCTTGCAAGGGAATTCGCTGTCCCTCACCGACATCTTCATTTAAGGAATCATTTGATTTACGTAACGGACTTACCCGTGCAAGAAAGATCCTGTTTCCTTCAACATCGGAGTTCTCTTCAGAAGGCAACGCAGTAGTTACCACCTCTGAATTCCTACAGGTCAGCTTCCCTCCGTTTGTCAGTTCAAAAATTGAGAAATAACCAACTTCCCTCCCTTCATTTTTCGAATGAACATGAACATCAATGTCACTCAACATCAGGTGTCCACCATCAATAAAGAAAGCTGAATTTACCAAGTCGAATAAAGAGTCACGAGTATCAGTAATACGCAAGACCGGTCGCTTGCCCGCTACACCCCGTATAGTTATTTTGACGTCTTCATCGAGACGCATTGGGGAGATTTCATATTCTGAATCTTCAGAGATTTCTATTACCCCGCCACCAGATAGGTGTGTCAATGCATCAGAAATAGTACCAAACTCATCTGGCTGCAAGGGCTGCGGAACGACACGGACCACCGCAGTATCATCGAGAACCTGACGTTGTGGATTGACTGCCTTTGCAAACTCTTGCTTAGACTCTTTTTTGGTTGCACTTATCGCCGTCCAGCCCACAAAACCAATGAGACTAAGTCCCGCAGCAACCCAAGGCCAAAAAAGCACCTTGTTTTTATCTGTAATAGTCGAATCGAGGTCCATCGCCGGACGGGACGATGTAACATCGAAACCCTCTTCCTCGGCTATTGATAACAATTCAAATTCGAGAGCCGCTGGATGCTGAAAGCGATCCTGCGGACGCTTTGACATTAATTTATGAACAGCCGAGACGAGCCTACGTGGCACCTCAGTTCTCAAATCAGAAATTCCAGGAGGCATTTCCTGCTGATGCTGGAGCAATTTTTGCACCATAGTTCCCTCAGCAAAAGGTGCTCTGCCGACCAACATAAAAAACATTGTGCATCCCAGCGAATAGAGATCACTGCGAATATCGGCTGATCGTGCATCACGCGCCTGCTCTGGGGAGATATAGTCAAATGTACCCAGCGTT
>CAJQGO010000087.1 GCA_905477565.1 uncultured Planctomycetota bacterium | reverse complement strand
GTATAGAGAAACTTTTCACATTCATAAAAGCTATTGACTGGGCGTTTACTGCAAGCACCATGCCGCCAATTGCCGCACTCACGCCATTAAAAAATCCTCGCCTGATTTTTGTCATTGTATTCTGTCTCCCTTTCCAGTGCCCTTTTTGAGGAAAACAATCTAACATGAGTTAGGCCCTATAGAGGGGGCAAATTTAAACGCATGCGACATGGTAAGTAACACATATCGAACGTGTAGTGAGGAGTAATTTGATATTCACCTGTACTCCAGATGCAACCTAATTTGCTACACAGAATTCACACGTACAAAACCCATTGAAAAGATAGAGTGGGCACTAGTGGCTAACAAAAACCCCAAAAGTGCTTCACTCATAAGAGATGAGAATTCTTTATCTTTGGCCCAGCCCAGTCCTCGAATCTTCCTCATAGATTCGAGACAATGGATCAGTGAGAATGCTTCTCTGCAACTCTTTCGATGCAGCAGCACTCACTTTCGACGAGCTTCCTCAAGTTCTTCTGATGAAATAGTATCGTCCCGGTTCCTATCCATTTTTGCAAACATGCGTTCAGCATTACCGATGACTTCAGCACGACTGAGAACCCCATCATCATCTCGATCGATCTCCTGTGCGTGCCCCTTTAGAAAACCTCCCATCGCGCTTCGTGATCCACCCCGTCCCTGAAGTTCGTTTTGACTAAGCTTTCCGTCATTGTTGGTGTCGTATCCAGCAAAGGCTTTCCCTGCTTCACCAACGATTTCTTCACGGCTGATGATTTTGTTCTTGTCGAGATCGATCTCATTCGCATGCACGAAAATCCATGGTTGACGGGGACCGTCGCCGGGTTGTGGTCCCTTTGACCCACCAGTTTTTCCGGAAGGCCCAATCCCCTGCGGTTTGCCATTTCCACCACCGCGCTGCTGACTACTACGGTCTCGAAGTTCATCGGGAGAAATTTTCTGGTCTTTATTGACATCCAACTTAATGAGTGCAGCTGACGCTCCGCGGAGTTCATCCTTGTCGATCTGACCGTCGCCGTTTGCATCCAATGCCGCGACGATTGGATCATCCCCAGATCGCCCACCACCCTTTCCGCCACGACTTTCATCACCGCGTCCCCGATTGCCTTGTGGTTCCTTGCCCGTGGGCCGTTGTGATCCTGGCTGTTCAGAATTTTGACGACCGTCACCGCCACCACGCTTGCGCGGTGAATAGGTTTCGGTCATTGTTCCCTGCGCCGAAACAAAGTTGAATGTTGCTGATCCATTGTCGGCGACCTCATACTCGATGGATCGTGGGTCTCCAAACACTTCGTAACGCACGATGAAATTGTCAGGCTTTGGATTCTCATAGCCAACGATCTTCGCTCCTTTCAGGCCAGGAAGTGCTGGGCGAACGCCTTGTGCGCGCGGCTGCGGATCAACCTGTCCGTTGAGTTCGATGACTTCACCATAAAAGCCACCGTTTAAATAGGGAAATGTTTTGGTGGCGTGATAGTGATACGTACCATCAGGGCCCTTATGGCCGTTCAACCAGTCGAGATCGGTTGGTGGCTTTCCGTTTGGATCGTTGTAGCCATAGATTGCATATCCATCGAGCGCTACAGCAACAGGGTTCCCTGCACCCACAATTTTTTCCAGATGCACTGGAGCGATGTGGTAGTGATAGTCGTCGGCCCGACCACAATGCCCACCCCACCTGTCGAGTTCACCTGCCAACAGCGTGTCCGTCTTGCCATTATTCTTGATCGGGTTGAAGATCGGTACACCGTTGACCGCCAAGGCAATTGCGCCGCGAAAGAAATGTTCTTTTGTTGACATTGGGTTCGGTGCGGGAACCGGGTGAAGTGGAATCTTCCACGCGTTATTCCCTGTGTATGCTTGAGGTATCGGAACTTGTTGTTGCCATGCGGTGATGCCAGTCATCATTGGATGATCGGGCATTCCGGTTGATTCAACAAACAAGAAGTCACGGTCCCAGTGGAAGCGGATCGTCTTTGCGAAGGGCTTGAAGAAACTTGCCAGTGCCGGTGGATTTGCCACGCCTTGGTTGTCCTTCGATTGGAACGCAGTGAGACGCACAAACGGTTGGGTATTCAGTTGGAGCATACGCTCCTGCCGCTGATGCACGAATTTCAAATCTTCTGCCGTCAGTGTCTTTGAGGAAATAGAGATCACACGACCATCCAGTGTCTGCAGTCTGACTTGATCGTGGTCTGCCGTCAGTAGAGAGGCTTTCACCATTGTCGGTGTGCCGTCTCCGGTCAATGATTTGATTGTCCACATGCGACTACGGGACGTTGCATCGGCATGATCTTTGTCGGCACGGCTGTGAGGGCTATGGCTGTGTGTGTCGTGTCCGAAAGTGTCTGTGGACGTATTTATTACTAACCCGAAGGCCGTGAGCGCGACAACAACTCGTACGATTCCCATTTTGCTCTCCCAATCGTATTGGTTTGCTTTCCCGGTTCTTACTTTTTATTTCGTCTACGGTTTCCGCCACTATTTCGACGTCCACCACCGTCTGGAATGACGTTCGTGAGCCCCCGGAAATCATCACGTTCCTTTCCATCTGGTGGCGATGTCACGACGGTTCGAAACAGCACGATGTTGTCGAGCTTCACGTCGTCGGACCAAATAAATTTTGCCCCTTTGAAGTCGTGTGCAAAAAACGGTTCCTTTGGTCCGATTTCGTCTTCGGAGTATTCCTTGGCATTTGGCCACTGACTGTCATCGAAGTCGACGGCATACCAGGCTTCTGGGATTGAAATGTTTTCAACTCGTGGGTTTTTTGTGTTTCCGCCGACCGGTCCCCAAGAGAACTTTTTTGCTTTCCACGTCATGTTCGTAACCGTCCCGTCACTCAGTTTCAGAATGAACCCACCGTCTCCAATGTTTGTATTTGCGTATTCCATTCCTGTCTGCGAATCTGCGTTATCGATACCCATCACAGCAATCGTCATTGGATACGCAGGCAGAATATCAACAGACACGACGTTATGCGGCACAAACTGAATTGAATCCACCGCTACGAGTTCTCCATTTACATAAAGCCTGAAGGCATTATCTGCGTATATATTCGCCCTGATCGTGTCATCCATTCTCGGCTTCCGGATAGGCTCTTCTGAAAGCACGATGCATGGGAATAACACCGGCATGGATGTAATGAATGTAAATACTAAGTATTTCATAGTTCAGTCCTCTGGAATATAAGTTTCGCGCCCCTTCTTGAACTACACGAACATTGAATTAAAGGTCAGCCAGCGTACGGTCACAAGCGTACAGATAAGACAGGTCCACCACGCACCCCGCTGTGCAACTCTATGACTCCGCAAGGCAAAAAGAATTCCAATAGCGCTCAGCGTCACTAGTGTTTTGAAAGCTAGCAGTCCAATCGGATTATTAATTAGCTGCGATCCGATTGGGTTGAGTTCTGTCAATGCATTCGCACGGCTTGCGAGCAGTGTCCAAATGAGGTCTAGAACAGAAAAGGCTGCTATAAGCATGAGAAATATTTTGACACGCCGCTCCATTACGGGAGACTCTGAAGACGGAATATCAAGCGGTGCCTCGTTCGAAAGCAAGTTCCCAAACGCGATCACAACCAGAACCATGCCAAAAACCGTTAGAGGATAAGAACTTGAGTCAAGAATTCGCCTGGCTGCAATCTCTGCAAGCTCTGCTCGGTTGCGTTCTTCAACAGCCAGTTCCTTAGCCAGTTCCTTTTTCAGAACTTCACCTACTCGA
>CAJQGO010000086.1 GCA_905477565.1 uncultured Planctomycetota bacterium | reverse complement strand
GCCACGCAGAAAGTTGTTCGGCAACACAAGACGGAGCGGTCGAGCCAAAACTCACCATCCGTTCAACTACCCGTGAGGACCCCAAAGCCTGCCGTAGAGAGGCCTTCCAGCCGTCATATTCTGCGCGACAGGCATCATCAGTAAGTTCAGCCAGGCTACACCCTTTTGTCAGAGCAAGTCGTACGAGTTTGCCAACGGTTTCGTGTGCGGTGCGCTGTGGCACACCTTCAACAATGAGTGCCTCCATGAGTGTTGTCGCATCGAGATGTCCTTTTTCAATTGATTCACTAATCCGCTTTCGATCAAAATGTGTGCCAGCCACAAGTGGGGCGGCAACACCAAGCATCGCCTCGAGCGTATCGATTGAATCGAAGACAGCCTCCTTGTCCTCCTGCAGGTCTCGGTTGTAAGCAGTCGGAAGCCCTTTGAGTAGTACAAGAATTTGCTGCACGTTACTTATAACTCGTGCTGACTTTCCTCGCACAAGTTCAAGTACATCGGGGTTAATCTTTTGAGGCATGATGGAACTGCCAGTGCAGAATGCTTCCGGGAGATTGAGAAAGCCAAACTCATCAGTGCTGTAGATGATCCACTCTTCAGCCCACTGGGAGAGATGCACGGCGGTTAGCGAGAGAACAAACGCAAGTTCACAGACAAAGTCTCGATCGCTGGCAGCATCAAGGCTGTTTGGAGCGATAGCATCAAACCCGAGTGCGGCCTGTGTCTTTGATCGATCAATTGGCAGACTTGTACCAGCAAGAGCCGCTGAACCTAACGGCATGATGTTTGTCCGCTGTCGACAATCAGCAAGCCGTTGTCGATCTCGATCAAATTTTTCGCACCACACCAATAGCTGATGGGCTGCAAGAACAGGCTGCGCGCGTCGAAGGTGTGTGTACGCGGGTATGACGAGATCGCGCTCTCGGTCACCCATCTCAAGAAAAGCTTTTTGCAACTCGAGGATACCGGCATCTATGCGATCAATTGCACGTCGGCAAAAGAGACGAAGATCTGTGGCGACCTGATCATTCCGACTTCGCGCCGTGTGCAGTTTCCGGCCAGTATCTCCTAGTTTTTCCGTAAGTGCAGATTCAATATGGAGGTGAATATCTTCTTTACTGGCAGTGAAATGAAATGTCCCTTCACGGATGTCGTTTCGGATCTCTTCGAGACCTTCCCGTATAGCATCCGCTTCGGTTTGTGTGAGTAATCCGCACTCCGCAAGCATTTGCGAGTGGGCTATCGATCCGTCAATATCATCGTCAGCCAACCGTTGGTCGAAAGATATACTCTCAGAGAAGGATTCAACTCGTTGGTCTGTTGGTACACGGAAGACGCCACCCCAGGCTTTTCCGTCTGATTTTTCACTCATAATGATATCTGTTAGGTGCGTCGAGGATTTACCGGGTTAAGAAAAGACCAATGTATCTGCAAAACAGGAAAGAGTAGTCTACCAACCGTTCTCATCAGGCGTTTCTACTTTCCGTGTAGATTGTTTATATGGATTCACCATCGTCTTTTTTATCGCCGAACGGCCGACTTGCGGCTCGTATACCGGGCTGGGAACCCCGACCCCAGCAGATTGTTATGGCAGACCTCGTTGCAGCGGCAATTGAGCAAAAAAAACATGCGATTATCGAGGCTGGGACTGGAACCGGTAAAAGCCTCGCCTATCTCATACCCGCTGTGCTGGCCGCTACGGCTGATCAGGCCCTTCAAGAAGAGTGCCAGCCAGAGGAACAGCAGCAAACTGGATGCGAGGATCAAAAAACAGAGAAGACGAATGAGAAGCGGCCTCGTCGGATCGTCATCGCGACACATACGATTGCATTACAAGAACAATTGGTGAAGAAAGATATTCCGGTGGTATCAGCGGTCATGCCACATGAATTTTCCGCCGTGCTGGTCAAAGGGCGCGGAAATTATGTCAGTCTTCGTCGGCTGGGGCTTGCGAAGGAGCGAGAGGGAAGTCTGTTTCAATACGATGAAGAAGTCTCGGAACTGGAAGGACTTCTGGAGTGGTCAGAAAATACACGTGATGGTTCCCTGGCAGATCTGCCAACAATTCCGCGCAGTTCGGTGTGGGATGAAGTTCATAGCGACTCAGGAAACTGCATGGGCCGTTCCTGCCCCCGGTATAACGATTGTTATTATTTTGCGGCTCGAAGGCGTATGAATAATGCCCAGGTCCTCGTCGTGAATCATGCCCTTTTCTTTTCAGATCTTGCGTTGCGTCGAAATGGAGTAAGCCTTCTCCCTGAGTACGACATTGTCATTCTAGATGAAGCGCACATGGTCGAGTCGGTCGCAAGTGACCACCTTGGTGTTGGGCTGTCGAGTATTGCGGTTGAGCGGCTTCTGTCACGTCTTTACAACGAGCGAACAAATCGTGGTCTGCTCGTGCACTATAAACTTGATGACCTGCGGCCAGACGTTGTTCAGGCTCGCCGAATCTCAGAGGATTTTTTTTCTGGGGTAATTCACGCTGTGGCGGATCGTGGAGACGGGCCTTGGCGAATCTCAGAACCCAATCTTGTTCCTAATACGTTAGGAGAAGTTCTTCTGTCGTTAGGACGGAAGATAAGAAAAGCATCGAATCGACTTTCAAAGGATGCCGAAAGACAGGACTTTCAGTCACTCGCAGATCGGTTGACATCACAAGCTGGGTCCATCCGTTTTTGGCTTGAGCAGGATGATCCCGGAAGTGTCTGGTGGGTTGAACTAGCAAGGAGTCGCCGTGGTGCACCACGCGTAAAACTCGCAAGTGCACCGATTGATGTCAGTGGTGTTTTGCGGCGAGATCTCTTCAGCAAAGTAGATACAGTAGTTCTTACCAGCGCAACGCTTTCAACAGGGGCGCAAAGCGAGGTGCCAGACGATACTTTTGATGAAGAGTACGAACATGATGCCACAGAGACTGGTTTTCATTATTTGTGCCAAAGGCTTGGCATTGAATCAGCAATCAAGCGTCAGTTGGATAGCCCGTTTGATTATGAATCACAAGCAGAACTTGTTCTTGTAAACCGGCTGCCAGACCCAACCAGTAAACACCATTTTGATCGTGCCGTTGCAGAAATGCTTCGTTCTTTTGTGGTTGATCAGCAGGGCAGAACGATGGTGCTTTTTACAAGTCATCAAGCACTTGCCAGAGCATCAAGCGAGCTCACTGGATTTTGTATTCGTAACAAGATTCGAATTGTAAGCCAGGCTGATGGGCTTTCCCGAGGGCAGATGCTGGAAGAATTTCGTAATAGCCCACAGGCAGTACTTCTGGGAACAGATGGCTTCTGGCAGGGTATTGATCTCCCTGGTGACCTGCTCACTCAGGTGATTATTCCACGCCTTCCTTTTGCGGTGCCTGACCGTCCACTCATTGCTGCCCGTATAGAGGCTATCAAACAGGCGGGCGGGAATGCCTTTGCAGAATACCAATTGCCTGAGGCAGTGATTAAATTAAAGCAAGGGTTTGGCCGTTTGATCCGAACGCGAGAGGATACAGGGCGGGTAATTATTCTTGACCCTCGCATGATTACCAAGCCGTATGGGAAAATCTTTCATAAGAGTTTGCCACCCGCTCGGCTTCGTATTCAAAAATTAAATGACTCGTTGGAAGTCCCCTATTAGACGATCGCACCAAACGAGTGAGCCGTGTAGAGTCCAATCCTCGGGCTCTATTATAAAAAAATATTTTGTAAGTTTTATCTAACGGGTAAGGAGCAATTCGGCCCAGGTTGTTGGGTCACTCTCCCAGGGAAATTCAGGTGTCCCAAAGGCGGGTATCTTTCCGAGACGTCGGTCGACGGTTGCAGCAAAAAATCGCAGGCGTGGGCTCTCCTCAGGATCCCAACCTGGAAGCGCAGCCGCAGTAAGGAACGCTTCTATTTGCCAGCCGGTTTCAGATAGAACAGATTCAATAAAGACAGAATCAGGAGGCAAGTCTGAGGCCTCTTCACTCGTTCTGGGAATTTGTGCAGCGACAGCCACTGGTTTGTCAGCAGATTTTCCACCACCAGTTGGAAGGAGAGCCAGTCGTCGGCAGAAACGACCCGCACGATGGCTTTCGCCTGTAGGGCGAGTTGCGATCCAGAGATGAAGCCCGTCACTATCCTCGGGTTTTGTTGGCTGACACCAGCGGTTCCCCGACAGTCCTTCAACGTGTGCCCGAATGCCTAGTCCTGCTTCATTCCACCCTATGTCAATTTCGAGAATATCTGGCACACCCGCCATGCCTGCTAGCCGGGGTAGCTGGCACGACTTGTCGAGATGGCTTTCCGCCGGAGGCCACAGTCGTTCCCTCCAAAGACAGGGAAATCGAAGACTGAATACGCTAGCGGGGTTTACAAGTGGCATATGGAACACCTTCCGAGGAAGTCATCTCTCAGGCTGGAGGGTATGCTACACAGTAGCGTGTTTCGTTCATGATCGGTAGGAGAAAGTGTCTGAGGAGAATACTGTCCGGATGCGGGTACTGCAGATTTCCAGCGAGGCAACACCGTTTGCCAAGACCGGGGGGCTTGCCGATGTCGCCGGTGCGCTTCCAGATTCACTCGGGCGCGAGGGCTGTGACTGTACGCTCGTTGTACCAGCCTATCGTGAGGTTTTCGAAAAAAATCTGCCAATCAAAAAAACGGACATGAAGTTTTCGGTTCCTGTTGGAAAGCGAAATCTTGAAGTAACTGTGTATTCATGCACCCTTCCAGATCAAAAACATAATGTTTTTCTTATAGGGAATACGCATTGCTTCGATCGAGACACCCTGTATGGAGGTACTGAAGACTATGCTGATAATGCCGAGCGGTTCATCTTTTTTTCGAGGGCGTCGCTTGAACTGGCTGCTCGACTGCCCCATGCCTTTGATATCATTCATTGCCATGACTGGCAGACAAGTCTTGTCCCTGCCTACCAAAAGCTATTGTATCAATCGTGGCCAACGCTTTCAGAAGCTCGTTCCGTTCTTACAATTCACAATGTTGCCTATCAGGGAATGTTTTGGCATTGGGATATGCTTCTAACAGGATTTCACTGGAAGTACTTTAACTGGCAGCAACTCGAGTTCTATGGCCAACTCAATATGCTGAAAGCCGGTATCGTTTTCGCAGATCAATTAACAACCGTAAGTCCAACCTATGCTCAGGAAATACAGGCCGCTCCTGGTGGTTGTGGGCTCGAAGGCGTGCTGGCCGGGCGTGCTTCTGATTTAACTGGCATAGTCAATGGAATTGACGTTGAGACGTGGAACCCAAGAACGGATGAGTTGATACCCCGGAATTACAGTGACGATGACGTCAAGCAGGGGAAGTATACGGCAAGAGTTGCACTTGCGGCTCGGCTTGGACATGCCGCTCCTGATGATCGGCCACTCGTAGCATTTGTTGGTCGTCTTGCTGAGCAAAAAGGTGTAAGCCTTGTGCTCGACCTGCTTCACCGTTTGGCAGGATCAGGAAATGTTCGTTTTGTTGTACTGGGCGCTGGTGATCCCCATTTGGAAGAATCACTACGAGTTATCGCATCAAAGTTTCCTGACACTATTGATGTGGTGATCGGTTTTGACGAAGTACTTGCACATCTGATTCAAGCAGCAGCAGATATTCTGCTCATGCCGAGTCAGTATGAACCTTGTGGTTTAGCCCAGCTTTACGCGTTTCGGTATGGCACGATTCCAGTCGTTCGAGCTACGGGTGGTCTCGTGGATACGGTTGTTGATGTAAACGATCAGACATGTTTGGATGGAACGGCAAGCGGCTTTGTCTTCAAAGATTTCCAATCAGCCGCCCTAGAAGACGCTGTTCAGCGTGCCCTCGCGGCCCACGGAAATGAAAGACTTTGGCAGGATCTGGTACATCGCGTTATGCAGCAGGATTGGTCCTGGAAGGTAAGTGCTCAGCAGTATCAGGAAGTCTATGAGCGAGCACTCGCAAACGCCCCAGTCGATGTTGTGGATGTGCGTTGAATCACTCTGTTGGCGTAGTTCGTAGAGCATGGGAAACCCTGCGACTCTGGTGAAGCCATAGAGTCGTTACCAGCGGAATTCTTTTCCCAAACAACGTTACACGTTGTTGGTCGACACATCTTCTATGAAAACATCTGCCCAACAACGGATCGTACTAGTTGCTCTTCTTATCTGTTCTTTAGGACAATTTGTTAGCACTGCATCAGCTGGTGAGTGCAGAAAATGCAAAGGGCCGTACGGTGGGAAGACATCTCCATGTGGTGATACCGGATGCGGTCCACGCTATTGGGGTGCGTTTTGTGATGAACCTTTTTCTCCAGATCCTTGCAACTGCCGAAATGAGTGGGCAGGGGGATGCTTTCAATCACCCTCTCTCGATCTCCTCGCGCCCTGGCAGATGCCTCCGGGAAAAGGTTTTTGGTCACCAAAGCAGTGTGGCTATGCAACTGAATGTGCCTGTCAGACCTGCGGCCCGAAAGGGTTGCTGCATTGTTTCAAGCCACGATATTGGCTTGACTGACAGCATTATCCAACTGCATCGAAACAAAATTTGTTAGGGAGTACTATCACGAGCAAGTGATGCAGCGAAGGTAATAAGATCATCTCTTTCAATGCATGCGGCTCGTAGTTTTTCACCTCCAAGCGCATTGTGCGATAGTTCCACAATCGGCGGTAGTGTTGCAGCAAGTGGTGAATTTTGGGATTGGCCGGTTTCAGCTGGTCGCGCAAGAATTGCACTGAGTGCCTCGTCCGGTCGATTGATGCGAGACGCTAATACTGCAAGCACATCCCAGGCGGCTGGGGCCTCGTACTCATTTGCCTGCTCTGCTTCCTGCCGAAAAAATGCAATGGCTTGATCAACTTCTTTACCTAGTTGTGCTGCGTAAAAAAGGCGAGACGATACTCCAAAGTCAGAGAATGGCGTATCACCCGGATACTGGAATTCCTTTGGAAGTCGACATGCATAGCATGCCAGGGCATGGGCATGTTGAATATCATCAGTGTCGGTGCATATTCTTGCAAAGCGAAGCACTGCTTGGAGGTGCGAGGCGTCTACATGAATACTTTCTTCGTTCAGAAGGCCCCCTGCGGTTGCTAGAAGATCAACAAGAGCACCTTTACGACCCTTTATTTCATTTACTTGGTTCGTATCAACAAGCTCTCGCTCGATGAGGTCTCTAGCCAGATTTTCAAACACCTCTTCATGGAGATGGTGGATCATGATTTTTGCAACAGGTTCCTGTTGCGCTGGGGGAAGTCCAGCAACCGACTGTTCGTAAGCGGTTACGGCATTGCAGGTTCCCTGAGCAGCCAGCATCACACGGATACCAAGAGCGGGGTCAAGGTTTTCCCAGAGCGCTAATTGAATGATTTCCTGAAGCGGCTGATACTCTTCTTCATCGGCCACAGAGTCTTCTTGTTCGAGAAGCTGAGAGGCGATTTGGCCGAGTTTGTCTACGACCTCGTGCGTTTCAACGGCTGCTCGTAGATACATCCATCCAGATGCAATCTGTCCTTCGTCAAAGAGCTTCCAGCCAACTTCTCGGCACGCTGCAATTGTTTTCTCATCAAGTTTTTTCTTAGTCTCTTTATCAGCATCTGCCACAGGTCCAACAAGAGGGAGTCTGAGAGTTGCACGGGTTCGTAGGAGATGGGCATCAAAGAGGCTGTGCCAACGACAAGAATGACGAAGTGAATCCTCAAGTTTTTGAAACATTGCATCGATGCCATTCGCTTCCAGAGTCGCCGTTAGCTCTGTAGCAAGCAAGGCGGTGTCTATCAAATTATTGTGAGGCATGTTTTTGATGTACTTTCACGTTGGAGTTCTCTGCTGATACCTCTCGCTGCCGTAATGATTCATACGCCAGTACAGCAGCTGTTGCCGAAACATTAAGGCTGTCTGCAAGGCCACGCATCGGAAGCGCAACTGTCTCCAAGGCTATATTTTTTTTGGTAGCAGCCTCGAGCCAGAGAGAAGAGATTCCGTGTGCCTCGCTTCCAAGCAGGATGGCTGGTTGGTCTGCAAATTCAACGGCATGCCAGTGAGTGGAACCATCGGGCGTGGCGGCAACAATATTTTGTTCGCGAGCAATGCACCATTGAATAACTGCAGACGTTGTATCGCAGGCAATCGGCACACTAAAAACGGTCCCGAGGCTCGCACGAATGACAGCCGGGTTGGAGGCGTCGGTTCCTTTTCCACAAAGAATGATGCCACCAATGCCAGCGGCATCAGCTGATCGGAAAATGGCGCCAAGGTTGCCCGGCTTTTCAATTCCATCGAGAATAAAAAGTGGTTCACTTGGGTGAGGCTTAAAGTCTACTAATGCCCCAGCATGAAAACGAGCAACGGCAACGAGCCCTTCGTTACGATTTCCGAAAGCAATTTTTGAAAACGGCCGGGTGCTCAGTGGTGTTAGTGAGGCATGTTGCGCAGAAGCTTCACGGAGAAGCAATTCAAAATTCTTTTTGTCAGTATCCGACAGAGATGCAAATGAATCAGCATCAAAAAATATCTCAACGATCTCTTTTTTTGCAGTCAGGCACCGTTGTATTTCACGTTGTCCATCAATGATGGTGAGGCCAGTCTCCCGTCGAACAGCTGCATCTCGCAGCTTCATGGTAGATCGAACACGAGCATTTGATGGGCTTGTGATCGTTTCAGTTGTTGTTATTGATTGAAGCACTGACAATTCTGCAATCTCCTTATTGACCACATCTTATTGCGATGTGTCTCTAATGCCACTAGAGCGAGCGAACCCGCCGAGATTAAGCTTTCGTCCATGAAGATCGGTGCACGAAAGTGGACCGCTGGAGATCGGTAGTAGTTTGGATGGTGTTGCTTGGAGTGTAGATGTGAGTGCTGTGGCCAGTTGCTGATGATGCCATCCGGGGGAGTGTGCAGTGAGGAGGACTGGGCCATGTGCCGTTGGAGAAAGTAACTGTCCGCAGTCTGCCAAGAGTGGCACGAGATGCTTGTCGATAGAAAAGGCTTCTCCTTTTGGGCCATGACCCCATGAGGGTGGATCAAGCACAAATCCATCGTATTGGTTGCCGCGGTTTCTTTCTCGGGCAACAAATCGTTGCGCATCTTCACAAATCCATCGAATGGATGCGTCGTCTAAATGAGAGGCCGCTGCGTTTCTCCGAGCTAATTGGATTGATTGACGTGAACTGTCCACGTGAACGACTTCAGCACCAGCTTGGGCCAAGGCAAGTGTGGCTGCACCGGAATGTGCAAAAAGGGACAAAACACGACTTCCTTTTTTCGTTTTTTCAGAAAGCCATCGCCACTGAGATGCTTGCTCCAGAAAAATTCCAACCTGTCCGGATGGTGCCGGCCGTACATTTAGACAAAGAGAACCACTCGGAAGTTGAATCTCGATGTGCCATGGGTCAGGAGGAGGTTTCAGGAAATCCCATGTGCCATGTCCACGTCGAGATTCTTTAAAGACGGCGTGGGCCTTCTCCCAGAGTTCTGGCTGGTGTTGACTTGCCGTTGTCGAGGGCAGTGGCCGCATCAGAACGACACCGCCCATTTTTTCAAGACGATAGCCAGTTCCCGAGCCATCAACTCCAAAATCAAGAAGTGCTGGATCGGGAAACTTTTTCCAAATAGAATCGTTCATAAGGTGGGGGGCGACTCGATGAGTTTCGCTGACTACTTTTGTTACGGTACTCGACCACACCAGCACCCTGTTCAATAA
>CAJQGO010000085.1 GCA_905477565.1 uncultured Planctomycetota bacterium | reverse complement strand
CGTCAATGCCCACGTAGCCGGAAAAATGCGAAAGAATTTCATCCGGATCGTCCCTGGAGATAAAGTCAAAGTTGAACTTTCTCCCTACGATCTGACCAAAGGCCGCATAACGTTCCGTGAAAGATAGAAGTAGAGCTACTGCTGCGACGTATCTTTTGAAGAATCCTTAGCAGGCTGTTGCTCAAGCGTTGGTGCTACTGCATCGGGGAGTTGGGAAGAGACTCTTTCCTCTGATTCCTCGGATATATCCTTGTTCGAATTCTGTAATGAACTCGGCTTCGCTGTAGATTTTGTACCCGCAGAAGTGCCCTCTCCCTCTTTCGGCATTGTGCGTGCCGAGAACGGCTCACCCAACGAATCTTGCGACACAGAATGTTTCTCGGGTTCTACGGAATCTACTTCTTGCACTTCCTGCTTTGGCTTCTTCTTTTTTAAATCTTTTTTGTCTGCTGAATCATCAGTCCCAGTTTTAATATCAAAAAACTGTTTCAAATCTCCAAATGTTCGTAATGGTGCCTGCCCAGCCTTCATTTCATCAGTCAGTGGTTTTTTCGTTTTCCGATCCGGGCGAGAAGTGTAGGTGCGTGGACCATGATCTTGTTTCTTACTCTTTCTTGGACCACTCCCTGGCTTTCGATGACCACGACCACTTGGCGGCCCCTTTCTCTCTGCAGACTTCTTCTGATCGCTATTCTCCGAAAATTTCTTTCTAGAATTCTGTGGGCGTTCTCTGTTTGCTCCATGCACGGGTTTTGAACCGGGCCTAATCATTGTCAAAGCGACACGACGGCGATTTTTGTCCAGTTCAAGAACCCAGACCTTAACCGCCTGACCAACAACAACAGCTGCGTATGGATCACGTATATATCCGCTTGAAAGCTGGCTTACATGCACGAGTCCACTGTCGTGCAAGCCGATATCAATGAAGGCCCCAAAATCAACAACATTGAGTACCGATCCTCGCAGTTCCATGCCGACTTCAAGATCTTCAAACTTGAGGACGCCTTGTTTGAACAAGGGCTCTGGCAGATCTTCGCGGGGGTCTCGACCGGGCCGCAAAAACTGTTCAACGATATCTGCAAGTAAAAGTCGACCAACACCTAATTCATCAGCCATAGATGCCAGGTCTGTTTTACTGACTGCATCTGATATTTTTTGATGCTTCTCACGATCAACGAGTTCGGCTGAAGATGCATCAATTTTTTTCAGCACTTTTTCGGCAACCTGATAACTCTCTGGATGGATTCGGGTCGCATCAAGTGGATTTGTGCCCTCAGATATCTTCAAGAACCCAACAGCTTGCACATACGCCGCATCACCAAAACCCGGCACCTCACGAAACTGCTCTCGTGAAGTAAACGGACCCTTTGCGGCTCGCCAATCAATAATTCCCTTTGCAACAGCCTGATTCAAGCCGGCAACATATCGCAAAAGTGCAGGACTCGCCGTATTGACATCGACTCCAACATAATTGACGCACCCTTCAACAACCGCATCAAGTGATGCATGAAGATGGCGGGCTTTGACGTCATGCTGATAGAGCCCAACACCAATATTCGCGGGCTCAATTTTCACAAGCTCCGAAAGCGGATCGAGCAATCGACGGCCAATTGATACTGCACCACGATAAGCTGCCTCGAAATCAGGTAACTCTTCGCGCGCATACTGGCTTGTCGAATAGACACTCGCTCCTGCCTCATTGACAATCACATAGGCGACATTGTGCTCTTGCAAATCACCAACGATGAGTTCAGAAAGCAACGATTCCACTTCTCGCCCTGCCGTCCCATTCCCAACAGCAATCACATTACAGCTATGCTCACGAACAAGCTCGACTATTCGAGCTGCTGCTGCTGTTTTCTGTTCAGCTTTACCCACTATGTGCAGGATGTCACGAGCTAAGGGATTCCCGCAGGAATCAAGCACGACTGCTTTGCAACCACTTTTAAATCCAGGGTCAATAGCCAGAACGACTCGGCCAGCTACCGGAGGCTGCAGTAGGAGATTTCTTAAATTTCGAGCAAAAACTGCAATCGCGTGCTCTTCAGAGGCATCCGTCATCTCGCGACGCACTTCACGTTCGAGACTAGGCAAAATTAATCGCGATAGTGCATCGCGGCAACAGCCTTTAAGAAAATCTATATGCGGGTGATCCGCCGGAACAACAAGTTCTTCTACTATCGTTTGTATTTCCTCGGTTGGCCCCTCTACACGGACTCGAAGAATCTTTGCTCTTTCACCCCTATTCATTGCCAAGACACGGTGAGGTGGCACTTTTTGCAGGTGCTCATCGAAATCAAAATAGTCCCTAAAATGCTTTGCTGTTTTTGTCAGAGCCTTACCCGGAGTTTCGATTCGTAGACTACGAAGCCGACCCTTCTGAAACAGAAGTTTGCGCAAGCGTTGGCGGACGTCAGCTCGTGAACTAAAAAGATCGGCAATTATATGCCCTACGCCAAGAAGCGCGTCGGCCGCAGATGCAACACCCGAATCATCATCAACGAAATCTGCCGCTCGCTTCTCTAGATCTGCTGCCTGAGAATCTGCCGTGATTATTTCCTGGGCAAGCGGCTCTAATCTTTTCTGTTTCGCTTGCTCCGCCAGCGAAAGCCGTTTTGGTTTAAAAGGGAGATAGAGATCTTCAAGGACTTTCGTGTTCTCAGCTGCATGAATCTCATCACGCAACTCAGGTATTAATTTCCCCTGCCCTTCAATAGTTCGAAGGATGGTCTGCTTACGGTCAGCCAGTTGCCGCGCTTTACCAACTGCATTTGTGATACTCCGGAGCTGCAGTTCATCGAGGCCATTTGTCTGGTCCCGACGATATCGCGTAATAAAGGGAACAGTATTCCCCTCATCAATCAATTGCACCGCTGCAAGAACACCCTCCTCGGGCAATCCAAGCTGCTTCGCGATTTGTCTTAAGTCAATGACGGTCGTGGAACCCATCCGCTCCGCCGGTTTTCATACAGTGAAGGAATTGGAGCCCTACAGCAAATTGGCATTCGATGTTGCTTCGCAAAGAATTCACTGCAACCTGAATAACAATCAACAGGGACTCTCTTTCTTGCTCTCCAAGAATAGGACGCCACTCAGCTGAGTACGACTCCACCCGCAAAGAAACAAGGCTTTGGTGCGGAACAACCCGCACATCTCTGAAGATGAATGTAGAGTGCAATGGGTACCGTTGTCAAACCACCGAGTCTTCCCAAGCCTCCCTTTCTCACTCTGACTAAGCTTGATCTTGACACTCAGCCCACTTGCAAAATATTCACCACCCCGAATACCCGCCGGTACACCCGGGGCCTGCGGGGTCGAAAAAATAAAATTTCGAAGTGGCGAGCCCGGATCAAACATGACGATTTACACAGGTAAGAGACCCCTACTCTTCTGCCGAAACGAGCCCTCCTGCCTAGCGGAGACAACGAAGCGATGACACCCGGTTCTAGTTCAGATTCGACTGATAAATTATCCGACTCTCCTGACTTTCTTCCAAAAGTCCCCCTTCTCGCTATTGACCGACAGAACGGTCCACTTCGAGAGCAATTCCGGCAGGTCATGGACGACGTCTGTGATTCAGGTCGTTTTGTTCTGGGGCCTGATGTGACGGCGTTAGAAAACGAATTATCAACTATTCTCGATGTACCTCATGTGATTGGCTGTGCATCCGGAAGCGATTCTCTTCTCCTCGCATTGATGGCCCTTCACATTGAGCCGGGTGATGAGGTGATCCTGCCTAGCTACACTTTTTTTGCAACAGCGAGTGCCGTCACGCGATTAGGTGGCATACCCATATTTGCAGATATCGACCCGAGCACATTTCTCATCGATGCTGATGACGTTGCTCGCCGAATCACTTCTCGAACACGTGCCATTATCCCGGTTCATCTCTTCGGGCAAACCGTTGACATGGATGCACTCCTACCGATTGCAAACGGGGCCGGTATTCCAATTATTGAAGACGCCGCTCAATCAATACTATCTACATGGCATGGACGATGCAGTGGTGGACTTGGTGACATGGGTTGCTTCAGTTTTTATCCCACGAAAAACCTTGGTGGATTTGGTGATGGGGGGTTTCTCACGACGACACGTGATGACCTAGCTGATGCACTTCGAAAACTTCGTGTCCACGGCATGGAGCCTCGCTACTACCACGACGTTGTCGGCATCAACAGTCGGCTCGATTCGCTTCAGGCAGCTGTCCTCCGCATCAAACTCCCGCACCTCGACCAATGGACAACAAGACGAGCACACAATGCCATTCGATACACAGAAATGGTTAACCACTGTGAATTAGAAGATGTCATTACGACACCAAAAATTGACACCCGTGGAAGACATGTATGGAATCAATACGTCATTCGTGTGGCAGATGGAAAGCGAGATGCCCTGCGGGAGCATTTGATGGCAACCGGCGTTGGAACAGAAATTTATTACCCAGTTCCTCTTCATTTACAGAAATGTTTCGCTAACTTTGGCTGGAAATTGGGAGATCTTCCTATTACCGAACAGGCTGCAAAAGAAACGCTCGCTCTTCCAATTTTTGCCGAGCTTGAACCAACTGAACAGGCGACTGTTGTTGGGCGAATAGCAGAATTTTTTGGTAGGACACCAGTCCCAAATCAAATGGCATGCATGGAAAAAGGCTCTGATGCAGTGAGCCAACCACGGCAGGTTCGTCGGACTGGACTCATTGGTCGTGCTGACGACGTACGATGCTAGCAAGAGGCCGACGAACAAAAACAACGCTGGGTTAGACGTTGACAATTAGTCTAACCAGTCACGATCAGCGAGTCGTTCTGGTGTATAAACCTCAGTCACGTAACTGATGTCCTTCGAAATCAAGGATTCCACCTCCAGCTTGAAGCCGTTTGAGAGCATCTTGTGAATTTCTTTCTGCCATGCTTTCTTGGCAGCAAACCAAGGATATGCGGCGATCTGCTTCGCTCTTTTTACGTCTGAGTCACTCAGTGCTA